>JASHQK010000437.1 GCA_030039195.1 Candidatus Sulfotelmatobacter sp. | reverse complement strand
TGCATGCAGTGTAAGCGGCTGACTCCATTGGCGTTACAGGTACCAGTTACTAACGTTCATTGCCCCTCTACAAACGCGACGAATATAATTTTTTGAACGCCACCCGTCCTGCGAGGAATAACGGAATTACTGCATGCCTGAGGCCGGCACTCAATTGACGCGGCACAGTCAGGAACTGGCAATTTTTCACGATGTGGCGAAGGCGCTCACGTCGTCGCTGGACCTTGATTCCATTCTGCAGACCATCATGGAAAAAATGGCGGAATATTTCCGTCCCGACACCTGGTCTCTGCTCATGGTCGATGAAGGCCACGACGAGCTTTACTTTGCCATTGCCGTCGGCGACAAGGCGGAAGCCCTGAAGAATGTTCGGCTTAAGATGGGCGAAGGGATCGCCGGCTGGGTTGCCAAAAATGGCGAAGCCCGCATTGTCCCCGATGTGCGCAGCGATCCGACTTTCGCCAGCCGCGTGGACAAAACCACGCAATGGGAAACCCGCTCGGTGATCTGCGTGCCACTGCGCTCGAAGCTGCGGGTGCTGGGCGTGATCCAGTTGGTGAACGTTGACATGTCGCAGTTTACCCAGCCGGAATTGTTTTTTCTGCAATCGCTCTGTGATTACGCGGCCATCGCCATCGAAAACGCGCGCTGGGTAGAAAAGATCCAGGAATTAACCATCACCGACGACTGCACCGGTCTTTACAACGCCCGCCATCTCTATAAAACGCTTGACACCGAAGTCTACCGTTCCGCGCGTTTCGGATACGAATTCAGCGTTCTGTTCATCGACCTCGATCACTTCAAAGCTGTCAACGATACGCACGGCCACCTGATTGGAAGCAAGCTGCTGGCCGAGATCGGATACCTGATCAAGGCGCAGCTGCGATTAATCGACTTCGCTTTCCGCTATGGTGGCGATGAGTTTGTCGTTCTATTGCCGCAGACCGGCAAAGATCAAGCATTGGTCGTTGCGAAACGCTTGCGCGACGCCCTGCGCGATAGCGCTTTCTGCCGCGAAGAAGGATTGAATCTGAACATCCGCGCCTCGATCGGCCTCGCCACTTATCCTCACGATGCGCGCACCGCGCACGATGTCATCCGCCAGGCCGACGGCATGATGTACATGGTCAAGAACACGACCCGCGACAACATCGGCATCGCGCAGCGCGGCGTGCTCAAATAAAGCCTTCCAACGTAATGTCATCCTGAGCGAAGCCGCTGTTCAGGCGGAGCGAAGGACTCCCGCTCCACGGAATTCTCATGAAGGGATTTCTCGACGCAATGGTGAACACACAGGACGCCGCTATAATCTCGGAGCCAGAGAAGGCGAATCAATCTTCCTCAATCTTTCTTGGCTGGCGCCGGCGCGGGAGCCTTCGTCTCCGGCTTCCACGTGTTCGGGTTCGCCGGCGCTTTCGGGTTCACGCCAAAGTCCCACACTTCCAGATTGATGGCTTGATTGCCCGCCATCTCGATCAGCGCATACTCGCCCGGCGTCAAAGGTTCGCTGGGGGTCAATTTCAGCCAGCCGCCATTGATGCGATCGATGGTCGTCTTCATGAAATGCTGGTCCTGGCTGACTTTTCCCGTCGGCGCACGTTTCAAATCTCCCATGATGCGCTTGCCGTTCTTTATTTCGGTTCGAACGATGCGGAAACGATCGAAAGGAACAATCGCCTGCTCGGGTTGCTGGGGTTGTTCGGGCTGTTGCGGTTGCGCGGAAGACTTGGCCGGCGCCGAGCCTTGCGAAGCATCGTCGGGCGTGTCGTCAATATTGATGTAGATCGACGGCACATCCACATGCGATTGCGTCGCCGCATGCGCCCCATCCAGCTCGATGACCGCCTTGATGCCGGCGAGGGGGGTGATGGCGTCGCGAAAAATGTTGCCCTTTGCCTTCTGATCGATGTCGCCCTCGCTCTGGCGCAACTCCACTAACTGAGACTGACCTTCAAACGTTTCCAGCAGGAAAACTCCCGAAGGTTCCGGCAGACGAAGTCCAGGAGCCACCTCGGGTAGCTGGGTTTCCTCGACTTCTCGTTCGTGCTCGGCCTCCTTATCAAGCTCCACAGCTGCGGGAGCGGACGCGTTCGCGGCCTGATCTTTCTCGTATTTTTCCGTTGCCGGCCAGTCGACCAACGACTTTGGAAGCTCTTCCCACTCGTCGCGTTCGGCGCTGTAGTAGCGGACCCGGTCGCCTTTGACTTCATACTTGCTGACCATCTGATAGGAGCCATCTTTCAGGATGAGGCGCTGGGTGGCATTCTGGGCCACTGATCGCGCCGGCAAAATCAGAGTCCCGGTCACCAGCGCGAAAAGCGCGAGGTTCCACCAAAGGTGCAATCGGAATGGAGCCTGGAAGAACATAGCCGCTCTCCAAATGTCTTGGTCTATTATCTCTCCGTATGGGCAGATAGGATGCCTCGCGGCTCGGAGAAGTTTTTTCTCGTTCGATCCCTGTCTCCGGGACACAAAACTAGAGCACGTTCTAAAAGCAGGTTCCGGGAAGGCCAGGGATTTACAGGCTGCGGAAAAACTCTCAAACGCCGCAAAAACCACCTCAGGCGCTAAAGCGCTATCGCAGTATCACTGCCTTAGCGGCACGAGTGAACTCGTGCCCTTCCCGATTTTTGCAAACCTGATTTTTTTTCATCGCCTGTTTAGCCGCGCCGCTGAGCCTTGGCTTTCTTCAGGTGCCTTCGTGCCCTTGGTGGTCAATTAGGACGCCTCCTATTACGACGATCGGATCAGCACTCAATTCAGGATGTAGTATGCTGTTCGCGATCACGCAAATATGAACTGCGGAATGATTTTCAAACCCACGCTAACCTGTCTGTTATTGGCGGCAACTGCGCTGGCCCAATCCACTCCTTCGCCAGATTCAACTTCTGGAAACCTGGCGCAAGCGACTCCGCCGGATGCTTCCGCGCAAGCTGGCACGCCCATCTCTTATGCCTCAGTATCGCGGTTGAATGGAATGCTAAGCCAATTGGAGAGTGCGTCGAAGAGCACGCAGTCAGATCTCCTGGGCCTGCGCATCGAGCGCTGGAAGACCGATAAGACGACAAAGGAACAGGCGCTCACCAACCTGGACTCCATTCAGCGCAACCTGCAATCCGGCCTCCCCGATATCATCGCCCAGCTGCGGGCTGCACCCGAAAGTGTGCCTGCATCGTTCAAGCTCTATCGGAATCTGGACGCGTTGTACGACGTTCTGGGCAACGTTGTGGAGTTGACCGGCGCTTTTGGTACGCGGGACGACACGCAGGCTCTGGGCAATGACCTCAATGCATTTGAGGCCACACGACGGCAGATGGCCGAGCGCATCGAGGATCTTGCCACGGCGAAAGAGGCTGAGATCGTCCACTTGCGCACTGAATTGAAATCGGCGCAGGCCGCCGTTCCAACTCCGCCGCCGAAGAAAGTCGTCGTTGACGATACGCAGCCTGCCGCGAAGCCTGAGGCCAAGAAAAAATCCACGACCAAGCCGAAGCCCCATACACCGGCCGCGACGACCACGAAGCCTCCCGCCGGGCAAACGCAGCCTCAGCCACAGAACCCGAATCCGCAGTAGCGAACATCAGACCTCAGACCGCGGACCGCAGACTGCGTGAGGTCTGAGGGTCGAAGTCTGGGTCGGATGTTAGAAGTTCCGAATCTGTTACTCTTCCCAAGCATCTCCACTCTGGGTGTGAGCGGCTGAGGTCCGACGCCTAAGCTCCGAGGTCCCCGACTTTTCATGCATTCGCATTTCAGCATTATTGCTGTGGTCGGCGGCATCGCCGTGATCTGGGCCGTGCTGCTCGACGCCTTCGAGACCGTGGTTCTGCCGCGCCGCGTTCTGCGCAATTTTCGGCTGACCGCCTATTTCTACCGCCGTACCTGGATTCCGTGGCGCCGCATCGCCGGCTGGATCAAGACTCCATCCCGGCAGCAGAACTTTCTCGGCTACTTCGGCCCTCTCTCGCTCATTCTTCTGCTGGCGGTTTGGGCCGCAGGCCTGAT
>JASHQK010000436.1 GCA_030039195.1 Candidatus Sulfotelmatobacter sp. | reverse complement strand
TAGGTTGCACTAGGAAACCCGGACACTCTGTGTACAGCGGTACAGCACCATGTGACGGCTATCACGCCAACGTTCGAGCTAGTTCACCGCTCCACTATGTCTGTCGATGGCATGTTTCTTAAGGTTTGCGATCTTCGAAAAGGCGCCTCTGCAGGTTGGCGACCTGCAAAGCCTCTTCCTGGCGCGCCAGTCGGAGGTTAGAGCCCCCCGAAATCCTCCAATCAAGGATCACTTTTGAGCGGTGAAACACCTTGCTTTCTGGAGTAATCGAGCACATAATCTGCGTCCTTGGGGTCCTGGCTTTGAAACGGGATGGGGGGATTGTGTCGATGCGCCTCGAAACAATCCAAACACTTCACAAGAAGTTTTGGCAATGGGTGAAAAATCAGATCGCGCAGGACGTGCCAGCGTCGGACGCATTGTGCGAATACGACTGCCGTAAGCCACAGTGTACCGAAGAAGGATGGGCGACCTGCGAGCGGCGAATCCAGAGGGCTGCAGGAGAATTGTGGCCTGAGACAAAGCCGGCGTCGGCTTCCCCCCGATCCCCAGAAGTTATAGATTATCGCTCCATTCTTCTCTCCCAATCAGAAAAGGAACAGACGCTTGCTCGGCTGAAGTGCGCGCATTGTCAGTCTCTTCTTAATTGCGAAGGGCTAGCTCAGGCGGTCCTCGCTGAACTGCGCCGCTGTCGCATTGAGTACCGAAGGGTGGGTGGTGATGATCCCGAGGTGACCGATCCTGAGTTCATTGAGGCAGTGCGACGAGGGATCGACTGTTTTCTACGCGACTCGTTTGGCGCGGAAGACAACAATGAATCGTGCCCGCCTGCGGCGTAAAGCAGGCAGGTCTATTCCCTCCGAAGCTATGAAATCGGCGCGGCGGGGTTTCGTCCTCTGCAATTCCAGGGAATTAAGGAGGAGGCAATGAAGTTTCTGGTACTTTGGCACATTGAACTGACTCGCCTTGGACCCGAGATAATTGCTGCCGTTGCCCGCACGCCTGATTATGCAAGGAAGGTCGGTGACAAGCTCGAATGCCGCTACCACGTAATCGGTAGCCATGGGGGAGCTTGGATTTACAAGTCAGTTCCAACGAAGAACTTGATCATCTTCTTGCCATGTCGCCCGTGTACAACTACGCAACCCTACAAGGTGCTGCCCCCGGCGGAGATGACTGACTCGGACACAGTAACGTGATCTGCACAATAACGGTAGTGTCGAATCGGACTTGTGTTGCAAACAGCAGATTGGTCTCCCCATCGCTTGACTATTCGTGGGTTGGCGGGGATATGATCTTTCGATTCTTGGCCGAGCCTTATGTCCCCGGGATGTGTCCCTGGGGGGAACGAGCATACTCCACAACATCTGCGCTCGGTCCACCATGCTTATCTGGTCGCCACACGTCGGGGTAGTGAGTCGTGCAGCCGCACATGATGCAGGAAGAGCTTCCCGGTGGCATCGAGGGGTTCTGCCGTAGCTCACGATGTGAGCTGCCCAGACTGATTACCAAGCCTCGCCGTACCCAGCAATGCCGAGCCACGCCGTGCCAAGCAGTGCCGCGCCAAAAGTCGGGCTATCACGCGCGGTTGTGGCCGAAGCCACTTGCGCCGATCTTGCGTGCTTCTCCGAGCACAACTGTGCCTTTCGCCGCGCAATCACCTCAGCATGTGAGCGTAATCACTGAACGCGCCTGCGGGCGCGTGCCATAAAGAAGGCCATTGTTGCTGATCGAACGGGCGTGGTCTGAGCGATGGTTAACCACTCCAGGCATCGTACCCGGTTCCACACCGGTTTGACGATCGCGCTCGTGCTATCGCTGGCACCTTTAATCCATAGCTTGCAAGCGCCCGCCGCGCCGCATATTTCAAACGATGACTGCCTCGCGTGTCACGGCGACAAGTCGATGACCACCAAGCGCGGGGGTCGGACGGTGTCACTCTACATTGATCAGAAGAAGTTTGCGGTTTCGGTACATGGCCCCCTGCAGTGCACCAATTGCCACACGGATCTGGATGGAAAGGAGCTGCCACATTCCACGCCGCTGGCAAGGGTCAACTGCGGATCGTGCCACAGTGATGAATTCCAGCAGTATTCGAAGTCCGTTCACGGCAAGGCCCTTGCGCGAGGTGACACGCTTGCTCCACGATGCGTGAGCTGCCACGGCAACCATGACATTGTGCCGGTGAAGGATCCGCGATCGGCCGTCGAGGCGATCAAGATTCCCTATGTCTGCGGGCAATGTCACCAGGAAGGCGCGCCGGTGCAGCGCAACCGCAACATCTCCGAGCACGACATCCTAGCGAATTACACCGAGAGTATTCACGGCGAAGGCCTGCTGAAACAAGGACTGATCGTGGCGGCCAATTGCGCGTCCTGTCACACGGCGCACTCGATTTTGCGGTCGAGCGATCCCAACGCCTCCATTTCGCGGCGGAACATTGCCGCCACCTGCACCAAGTGCCACGCCAACATCGAGCTGGTGCATCGGAAGACTATTCGTGGCGAGCTCTGGGAGAAGCAGGCTAACACGCTACCAGCCTGTTTCGACTGTCACCAGCCGCACAAGGTGCGGAATGTCTTCTATCCGCAAGGTATGGCCGATGCCGACTGCATGCGTTGTCACGCTGACGACCACCTGAGGGCGAGTGACGGGCGCTCGATGCTGGTGCTGGTGAGCGCAGTTGCAGGCTCGGTGCACGCCAAGGTGGCATGCAGCCAATGTCACTCGGAGGTGAATGCTTCCCGCATTCGCCCCTGCGAAACCATCACCCACAAGGTGGATTGCACCGCCTGTCATGAAGCCATCGGCGAAGAGTATGCGGGCGGTACGCACGGCCAATTGCATGCCAAAGGCAATCCCAACGCGCCTTTCTGCAAGGATTGTCACGGCACGCATCACGTGCTCAGCAAACGCAATCCGGAGTCACTGACGTTTTCGACCAACGTGCCCGACCTATGCGCCAAGTGTCACCGCGAAGGCCAGAAGGCTGCCGTGCTCTATACCGGCAAGGAACACGAGATCATTCCTCGCTATACCGAAAGCATCCATGGAAAGGGGTTGTTGAGGAGCGGGTTAACCGTGACGGCAACCTGCACCAGTTGCCACACAGCGCACCACGAGCTGCCCGCCTCCGATCCCCAATCGACGGTGAACCCGAAGAATGTACCTTCGACCTGCGGCACCTGCCATCACGGTATCGAAGAGGAATTTGTGCAGAGCGTTCATTCCGCAACAGTAACCAGGACGGACCGGCCGCTGCCAGTTTGCAGCGACTGCCACAGTGCACACTCCATTCGCCGCACTGATCTGGACCAGTTCGAGCTCGATATCATGAACACCTGCGGACACTGCCATGCCGAGATCGCGAAAACCTACTTCGATACGTATCACGGCAAGGTGTCACGGCTGGGCTACACTCAGACCGCGAAGTGCTATGACTGCCATGGCGCGCATGACATCCTGAAGGTGACTGACCCGCGCTCGCATCTGAGCCGCGCAAATGTGGTCGCAACCTGCCGCAAATGCCACTCCGATGCGACTCGCCGCTTCGCCGGATATCTGACGCATGCGACCCACCACGATCCTCAGAAGTATCCATACCTGTTCTGGACCTTCTGGGGAATGACCGCTTTGCTGGTGGGCACATTCACTGTGAGCGGGTTGCACACGCTGCTGTGGCTGCCGCGGGCTCTCCAGATGCGCCGGGAGCTGCGCGCCACCGAAGAGCAGGAGTCTCCCGGGAATTCATCGAGTGACGAGAACAAGGACGGCAACCATGGCCATGCCTGACCAGGAATTCGCCGATGGTGCCAATTACGGCAGCGTTGCGATTATGACAAAGGAGCCAGCCGCTGTTGCACCACGGACCATCGCCAGCCGTCTCGAGTTCGTACGCTTCACGCGCCTGCATCGGACGCTGCACGCCTGCATGATCGTCAGCTTTCTCACACTGGCGCTGACCGGTCTTTCGTTGAAGTTTTCCTACACGCCCTGGGCGTTCCGGCTGGCGCACTTACTGGGTGGATTCGAGACAGCCGGCTTCATCCATCGCCTCGCCGCGCTGGTGATGTTTGGCACCTTTGCCACCCACCTCGTAACGCTGATCCGTGATAAACGGCGCAGTCAGGTCAGCTGGCGCTCCGTTCTGTTGGGGCCCAACACACTGCTGCCGACCAAACGCGACGCGCACGAATTTGTGGGTACGATGAAGTGGTTCCTGGGCCGGGGGCCGCGACCGGATTATGGGCGCTGGACCTATTGGGAAAAATTCGATTACTTCGCCGTGTTCTGGGGCATCCTGGTGATCGGCTCTACCGGGCTGACCCTGTGGTTTCCTGTGTTCTTCACGCGTTTTGTGCCGGGAGCTTTTATCAATGTTGCCACCATCATCCACAGTGACGAGGCGCTGCTGGCCACCGGCTTCATCTTTACCGTTCACTTCTTCAATACCCATCTACGGCCGGAGAAGTTTCCCATGGATACGACCATCTTCACCGGCCACATGCCCTTGAATGAGTTGAAGCGCGATAAGCCTCGAGAGTATGCGGCACTGCTGGCGGCAGGCGAACTGGAGCAGCATCTGGAGGAGCCGCAACCGGCAGTCATCATCAAGGCTATTCGTGCCTTTGCCTGGGTCGCGCTCGCGATCGGTTTCAGTGTCGTAGTGTGGATCGTCTACGCCATGATCTTTGCCTATCGGTAGGAGTACATCATGAGAAAACGATTGATCTGCATCTTTGAGATTGCGTTGCTGTTGTCGTGCTTCTCCGGCTGCTCGCCAGACAAAACCCGAGCGGCGCAAGGTGCTGCAGTGGAGTGGCTGAAGCTGGTGGATTCCGGCAATTATGCCCAAAGTTGGGAGGAGGCGGCAAACTTGATGAAGAGCAACATCGCCAAACAACAGTGGCAACAGATTTTGGATCGGAACCGCACTCCCCGCGGGACACTTTTATCCCGCAAGCTGATTTCGGCCGAGTATATGGAAGAGCTTCCCGGCGTAGGAGCCGGCCGATATGTAGTCCTGCAGTACCAGAGCCGTTTTCAGAACCTAGGCTCAGTTGTCGAAACCGTGACCCCCACGCTGGATAAGGACGGGCGGTGGCGTGTGTCGCTTTACTACATTCGATAGTCCCCGGGCCCCAGAGCACGCAACCCAACACTCAGCGGATTCGCCCGCTCGGATTTGCGGCGGGCTCGCGGTACGAATTGAATGAGGAGCAAGCGTCTCCGCTTCGTTACACTGCTAGTCACAAAGACCGTACTCGCGCAGCTTCCTGTACAAATTCCGCTCGCTGATTCCAAGAATCTTTGCTGCATTTCCGCGATGCCCCTTGCTGGCTTCTAGCGCCATTCGAATGTGCGCGAGTTCCACTTCCTGGAGTGTCAGCTGCCGGGAGGCTTCTGAAACGGCCGTTGCCGGTGCCGTTTTTGTATTACGCAGGGAAGCAGGAAGGTGAT
>JASHQK010000435.1 GCA_030039195.1 Candidatus Sulfotelmatobacter sp. | reverse complement strand
GTAAGGAGAACCCACGAGTACGGGATGTTCACCTTGCAAGTCGCTGTGGAACCAGAGACGGCGGCGTTTGTTGCCGCACTCTCATCGTAGGATACGGTCGTGGCGGTTGTCTCGCTCTCCGATATCGCAATCGCATCGACGCTGCAAGCGACTGAATCTCCCGTCGGCAGCGCTGTCTTCAACGTGATGGTGACGGTGACCTCGATCGTACCGGTGTAGGTTGTGGTCGCGGTGGCGGGGTCAGCAAACGGGTCGAAGTGGCTCCCCAGTGGATGAAAGGTTCCGGTGCGAGAATCCTGGAACCCGAAAGTCTTCTTTCCGAACGGTGGGTTTGCGGTTTGCGCGTGCGCTATGTTTGATCCTCCCAGGGCCCCAAGCGCGATCGCAGCGACGAGTGCGATGGATTGTTTACGCATGGTGTCTTTCCTTTCGGCGGGAAATTATAGGGGGGACAGCAGTTTACGATAGTTCCGAGGATTGGGCGAGGGTTTTTTCTGGCCCTCTGATTAGGCCGCAGAGTGCATATTTCTGCCCGCCCGACCGGGGTTTGGAAGGCAAGGTTGCTCCCGTAGACTCCCGTCGGCGACAAATAGAGCTACTGAATGGAATTCCCGGTGGCCGACGGAAGCGGATCATGCCGCCCGTTTGCTGCCGGACGCCGAGAGATCCGAGTCACGTATTGATTCCGGATGGAATCGCTTCACAGCGATGACAGTCGCCACGACGAACAGTAGCAGGACCACGAGCTGAGCCGCGGCGAACGGCGGTTCTTTTTGGGTCGGAGCGATTGCATGCAGCGCCGACACTTTTTCGAACGACTGCACGACCAATACGAAGCAATTGAAGTAGAGCGCCAGGCTCGCGCATACCACATAGATTGGGCGCCATGCTCCGGACAGACGCAAGCCGTAGCGAGCGGCAATCGCTCCAGCCAGAACGATCAGCGAGAGAATGCCGACGACGATTCCCGGCGTAATGTGGCTATTGGGAAACAGGAAGCCGGTCAGGCTGGTTGCGACCGTGGTCGCCAGAAAAAGAAGCGTCCAGCGGTCGAGCCGCTTCGAGACGATGAGCCCATACAACACGATGACTCCGGAACCGATCCCCACAAGGCTGATGATGACGTGCAACGCCGTAAAGACTGGAAGGCTCATCCCCAGAATCATGACGCACCCCCACGTGAGATTGTGACATTCTACGCCCAGGACATGAATCTCGCACCAAGGGTGGGGCTCAAGTCAGTTGCCGCGTCCGTGTGGCCTCAGCTACAAATAAAACGTCCATGAAGACTCAGGCTGTGGATCCCGCTCAAACTCTCAGCGCGCCCCTTGCAATCTGGACGCGAATTCGCGGATCCCTCTTCTGGATCGTAACCATTGCATTCATTCTGCGCATCGGTTGGATCATCCTTGGACACACTTATAAATTCAAAACCAGCGATGAGAATTTCGGATTCGGCTGGGAAATGGGCCGGATCGCCGAATCGCTTGCGTCGCGCCGGGGATTCAGCAATCCGTTTGGCCCGGCGACTGGCCCGACGGCTTGGGAGCCACCGCTATATCCGTATCTGGCCGCGGTCGTGTTTTCGATTTTTGGGATTTATTCCCGGGCTTCGGCATTCGTGCTGCTGACGTTTAACAGCGCGTGTTCGGCACTGACTTGCGTTCCGATCTTCCGCATCGGGCGGCGGATGTTCTCCGAGAAGGTCGCGGTCGGGTCGGCGTGGGCATGGGCGTTGCTGCCGAACGTAATGTTCTGGTGCACACGCTCGATCTGGGAGACAAGTCTTTCGGCGCTGCTGCTGGCGGTAATCATCTGGAAGGCGCTCACGATGGAAGAGCGCGATGGCTTGCGTCCGTGGCTCGAATTTGGGGTGCTCTGGGGAATTGCCGCGCTCAACAGCCCGTCGTTGCTTTCGTTTCTGCCGGCCGCAGGATTGTGGGCGTGGTATCGGAGAGCGAAGGCGGGAAAGAAATCGATTGCGGGAATTGTGCTGGCATCTGCGGTCTTTTTCGCATGCATCACGCCTTGGCTGGTGCGGGATTATCAGACGTTCGGGCGGTTCATTCTCATTCGCGATAATTTTGGCGCTGAGCTTCGGCTGGGCAACGGCAACGGCGCGGACGGAACGTTGATGCTGTATCTGGATCCGCCGCACGATCCGTATGCGATGCGGCAATTCGCGGCAATGGGCGAACTGGCGTACATCGCCATGCGCAAGCAGCAGGCGGTCGATTACATCAAAGCCGATTACACGCGGTTCGCCATTCTTTGTTTTCGGAGATTTGTCTATTTCTGGGCATCGCCGCCGAAACCGACTCAGCCGGCGTGGCTGGAAACGGTGAAGCAGTCGTTGTTCCTGGGATCTTCGGTCGTCGCGCTGTGGGGATTGGGCTTGGCGCTCGCGCGGGCCAGACGGGGAGCGTGGCTGCTGTTTTGGCTGGTCGTGCTTTATCCGGCGATTTACTACGTGGTGTATGCAATTCCGCGATACCGGCATCCGATTGAGCCGGAACTGGCAATTCTGGGCGTGTTTCTGATCGCTGAGGCGATCGCGGGGAAAGCTCCGCAGCGGGAGACGGCGGTGCGTTAAGAAGCGCAGAGCGCCTTGAACAGGAGGCTGTTGTCCGTTGTCCCGCTTTTGCGCAGCATAGGTTGCCCTCTGCATAAGGACGATGCAAAATCCCCACTTCTCGCAAATGCGGCCAGAAGTGGGGCACCCTCTTTTTTCCGGCTGCAGGCCTCACGAATTTGCGATTATCGCGTCTAACAGATTGAAATGGAGGGAGCTATGAAGCGTCTTTGCCGCCCCGCCCGCATGGGAGCCGTCTTGGGAGCGCTGTGTGCTCTGGTTGTGTTTGCCATACGCGCCGAAGCCTGGGACCATCGCGGATCGCTCACCGAAGAATTCCATCAGACATATTCCATCACGCCTGACGGCCGAGTCGAACTGGAGAACATCAACGGCGACGTGCATATTTCCAGCTGGGATCGCAACGAAGTGAAGGTCGACGCGGTGAAGTACGCCGACACGAAGGAGCAACTCGATGCGGCGAAGATCGAGATCGATTCTGGAAAGGATTATCTCGAGATTCGCACCAAGTATCCCGATCATGACCACACTTTTAATTGGGGATCACGCAATAATCCGGCGAGCGTGGAATACACGCTGACCGTGCCGCGGAGCGCGCGTCTGGATGAAATCAAGCTAGTGAACGGCGCGCTGGACGTGAGCGGCGTCGCGGGCGAAGTGCGCGCGTCGTGTGTGAATGGCCGCATCGACGCCAAGAACCTGACGGGAGAAGCCAAGCTGTCGACCGTAAATGGCCGGCTGAATGCGGCTTTCGACGGACTGGCCTCGAATTCAGTCTCGCTGAATTCGGTGAACGGCGGGATCGAGCTGACGATTCCTTCGGATTCGAACGCGCGCATCGAGGCGAGCACGGTTTCCGGCGGAATTGATAACGACTTCGGGTTGCACGTGAGTCACCGCTTCGTCGGACACAATCTGGACGGCGAACTGGGCAACGGCGGAGCGCATATTCATCTCGAGGACGTGAATGGACGGATTGAGATTCATCATGCGCAGGATGGGCGCGCGATGAGCCCAGTGAAGGATCGCGAAAAGGGCGGCGATGATGACTCGATCTAACGACGGTCGAAAACCGAAAAGCAGGCTTCTCGACTGCGAAGGATTGCCCTTACGGCAACCCTCCTTCGCTCGAAATGACAGAGCTCAGTAGTTAGTAGATCGCGTATCCGGGAGCGGGCGTGCGCAGGTCGGGCTTTGAGGCCATCAGCAGCAGGGCGCCTTCACGCTTGAACGAGCGTAGGTCGTCGAGGCTGTGGAAGGATTCTGTCTTGTAGTCGTCGGGGGTGGGCGTGTCGTCGGGGATGCGGCGCGCTTCGACGTTTTCGAACGCGTGCTTCTGGAGCAGTTCGACGTATTCCGCCGCTGAGCGCACGTGCACCGGGACTTTCAGCTTGTCGACCCACTGCAGCGAATATTTGTTGTCCTTGTACAGATTGATCAGGATAAATAATCGCCCGCGCGGCGCCATGACGCGAAATAACTCCATCAGCGCGCGATCCTGATCGGCGTAGTAATAGAACGACTCGACCGACAAAACTTTGTCGAAGAAATTTTCTTCCCAGGGGATTTGCTGCGCCGATCCCCAGACGTAAAGAATATTTTCGAAATCTTTGGACGATTCCCGCGCCTGCCGCACCATCTCATCGGAAACGTCGAGGCCGACAACCTGGCCAAATCCTTGCGGACCTTCGCCGACCAAGCGAGCCAGCAGGCGCGTGGCCCATCCCGAGCCGCAACCAAGATCGAGCACGCGCTCGCCGGGACGAAGATCCATCAGGCGAATCGTTTTCTCGGTGATGTCGAGATGATGCTGCTCCATCTTCGGGCCTTCGCCAGCCGCGGCCCAGCGGTTGAATTCGTGCTGCAGTTTGTCGTCGGGAGATTGGGGAGAGTTGGCCATAGGGCTCAATTCTAATTCCAAAGTTACCCTCGCTTTAGCTGGGGAGGGGCTGCGCGCGAGATCCCTCGCCTCGCCTGTGAAAACGCGAGGCTTCGGGATGACCACCAGACTCGACATCACTCACCGACGGATGTGCTAGAGTTCTGTTCCTGATGGCAACCGCTCCGCAGAATCCGCCCAAGCCCGGGCCCTGCCCGCTCTACTGTCCGAATTGTGCCAAGGAAGTCGACGACCCGCTGACCTGCGGCGACTGCTCGGCGGTGATTTGCCGAACCTGCGGCACGCCGCTGGAATCTCCCGACGAACTCGGAATCGGATGATGGAATCGGTACCGGTTTTGCCTGCCAGCGAAAAAATGCCGTCCGAGGCCCAGCCGACGCTGCTGCGCGGGCTGAGCCTGCTCGATTCCGTGTTGCTGCTGGTCAGCGGCATCATCGGATCGTCGATTTTTCTCACCGCCAAAGACATTGCCGCTCCCTTGCCGCAACCGGCGTTGTTTTTGCTTGTCTGGGTGCTGGGCGGGCTGATCTCGCTGTGCGCGTGCTTTGCGTTCGCGGAGTTGGGATCGATGTTCCCGGATTCCGGCGGGCAGTACATTTACCTGCGCGAAGCTTTCGGCGATTTGATCGCCTTTCTCTACGGATGGATGCTGTTCGCGGTCGCCAATGGCGGCAGCATCGCGGCGCTGTCGGTGGCAGCGGCGGCGTACAGCGGAAACGTATTTCCCGCGGTGTCGGAGCAGCGAGTTGTGTTCGCAATCGCAGGGCTTGCGATCACGCGCGCACATCTGTTTGCGTTGTTACTGATCGCAATCCTAACCTACGTCAACGTTGTCGGACTGCGCTGGGGTGCGCTGCTGCAGAATGTTTCCACGTGGACGAAGTTTGCCGCTATGGCGGGATTTGTCGTGCTCGGATTCGCCATCGGCAAGGGACACTGGTCGAACTTCGAGTCGCATGGCGTCGGTCTCAGCATGGGACTCTCGCCGACACAGCTGATTTCGGCCTTGGGCGTGGGCTTGATTGCCGTGTTCTGGGCGTATGACGGATGGGTGTACATCACCTGGGTTGCGGGAGAAGTGAAAAATCCGCGAAGAAATGTGCCGCTCGCCATGGTGCTGGGCGTGCTCGCGGTGGGTGTGATTTACGTCGCGATGAATATGACGTACATCTACGCACTGCCGCTGAACGAAATTGCCACGCACGAAACCATTGCCCATGCTGCCGCCGCAGTATTGTTCTCGCCGAAAGCTGCCAACTGGCTTTCGCTGATGATTGCCGTCGCGTGCTTCAGCGCGGCGGCAACCTGCACGCTGGCGGGCGCGCGCGTTTATCTGGCGATGGCGCAGGATGGCGTGTTCTTCCGGCGCATGGCGGTGATTCATCCCAAGTGGCGCACGCCGGCATTCAGCCTGATTGGGCAAGGCGTGTGGGCAGCAGCGCTGACCCTCAGCGGCCGTTATGATCAGCTCTACACGTACGTGATTTATGGTATGGTGCTCTCGTACACGCTGACGGTGATCGGATTTTTCTGGCTGCGTTGGAAGCGGCCGGAGATCCCGCGACCATATCGCTGTGCGGGTTATCCGTGGCTGCCCGCAATTTACGTGCTGACCGGTACCGCGTGGACGCTCAACACGATCATTACGCGTCCGACCGAAGCGTTCTGGGGCACGGCGATTGTGCTGATTGGCGTGCCGGGATATTTGTATTGGAAGTGGAGCGGGCGGAAGTCCTCGATTGCACGCTGACGGGTCTGGCCTCACAATGTAATCCTCCCTTGAGTTCACAGGTTGTCCTCCCTTTGGGGCAATTTATGTTCCAGCGGTACACCGAGAAGGCGCGGCGCGTAATCTTCTTCGCGCGCTATGAAGCCAGCCAATTCGGGTCGCCGACCATCGATACGGAACACCTGCTGCTCGGACTATTGCGGGAAAGCGTGCACATCACCAGAGGGCTGCCTCCAGAGGCCCCTGAGACGATACGCTCGCAGATCGTGGCGAGAACATCTCCACGCGAAAACGTATCAACCAGCGTCGACCTTCCTCTGAGCAAGTCCGCACACCGTGTTCTGATGTACGCGCTGGCGGAATCGGAGCGGCTTGGTCATCGGCACATCGGCACGGAGCATCTCTTTCTCGGCCTGCTGCAGGAAAAAGACGGTGTGGCTGCGGAACTGCTGGAGCCATTCAGCGCTCAGGTGGAGACAATCCGGGAAAAGCTGGAAAAGACAGCAGACCCTGAGGGACCGCACGAGCGACTTCTTCCATCGGATGCTTTTCGAAAACTTCGTCGTTCCGCCGAGGTCATCAAACTTCGTGGCCAGTTATGGGATGCTGCTCACATTCGCGACGCGGTACGCCGGTGCTGCGACCGGAGATGGCACTGGCAGAAGGCCGCATGGAAACCTCACGACGTCTGCGTGAACCGCAAGACTGGCAGGATATCGCTCGATGCCAAGCTGGCTGATGATCCGGAGAATTTCGAGTTGCTGAAAGCTGGTTTGAAACACGACGAATGCGCCATCTGCCACTGGGAACTGCACGAATCGGACGATGACCATGGCACTGGCTATACCAATGGCCGCGACTGGATTTGCATGGAGTGCTACGACAAATTTTGGGACCGGCCGAATTTCGTTTCAGGGTCATATTCGGATCTGACATAGCGACTGCGAAGCATCGCTCCGTTCGACAGCCGGGCTGCTGTCTCTACATGACTGTTCTACACGGGCGTGTCGGTTTTTCGAGGAGGATTGAAGAACGGCAACGTCGTCACTTTCACATTCGTCTTTAACCGTATCGCTTCGATGGTGATCTCCATTTGCAGCGCAGTGCCGGGTTTTGAATATTCCGTTGCGATACTGGCCAGCGCAAGCATCTTTTTCAGCGTCGGTGACCAGGTTGTGGTGGTCGCTTTCCCGACCTGCTTGTCGCCGGAATAAACCGGGACGGCAACGCGTGACGCCTGCGCCGGTGCGGCGGGAGTGAGACCGTAGCGCTCGTAGAGTCGCTCGACGTCAGTCCAGTCGACTTCCAATCCGACGAGTTGGCGCGGCACGCCTTTTTTGGCGTCGCGTTCGAGGGCGCGCTTGCCGATGAAGTTTTCTTTTTCGAGATGCACCATGCGTCCGAAGCCGAGTTCGTAGGGTGAAAACTTTTGTGACAGAATCAACGCCTTCTTCGAACTGATGTAATCGACTTCGATCAGCAGCAGGCCGGCTTCAACGCGCGCGACATCCAGAGCCAGCATTCCAGCCGCGTGCAGATCGAATTGCTTGCCCTTGTCGGCGAGCGCGTCCCAAACCTTGACGGCTTCCTGCCATGGCATCCAGATTTCATAGCCGAGATCGCCGGTGTAGCCGGTGCGCGAAATGTCGACGGGTACGCCGGCAATTTTTCCGCTGGTCACGCGGAAATATTTCAGATTGGCGATATCGGCTTCGGCTACGGATTTGAGCAGCTTTGCCGAGGTCGGCCCCTGCAGGGCGAGAGCAGCGACTTTTTCGGAAATGTCTTCGACCTGCACGTCCATGTTCAAGCCGTTTTGACGGAACCAGCGCAGGCTGGGATCGGCCGCGGTCCAGCGATAAACGTTCTCGTCGAGACGCGAGATCGTGCCGTCGTCGATGACTTTACCTTCTTCATCGCACCAGCAGCAGTAAATCACCTGGCCCGGTTTGATCTTGTTGATGTCGCGCGTGATAACGCGGTTCACGAGGCGAGTCGCATCTTTGCCAGTGATTCGATATTTATAGAGGGGCGAGACATCAATCAGAGCGCAGGCGTTGCGGATGGCGTTGTACTCGTGCTCGTGGTGCACCTCGTAGACGCTGACCGTGTAGTATCCCGACCACTCGCGGTAATTCAGGCTTTGGCAAAGAGGAAAAGTGCGCTCGTGAAATGCGGTTCCGATGGGCAAGG
>JASHQK010000434.1 GCA_030039195.1 Candidatus Sulfotelmatobacter sp. | reverse complement strand
AACACCAGCATTAGCTTCCCGATCGCCTTTCAGAAAGCCATGCTTTACGGAGCGGAAGGCAAGCTGGAACTGCCGCAGTGGAAGGGCTTCTCGGGCTTCGTCAGTGAATCCTACATTGTCGGCAACGCCTGGTTTCCCGTTACCGGTGGACTTTTTCTTGGCCAGGACGCTACCAACGCCACTACCCAGCTGACCGGCCACTTTCCTGATTCCCAGGATCAGCGGCACAGTGTGCGCGGCCGCCTGATTTATCAGGTGGCGCCACCCTTCTGGATAGCGGGAGGAATTCAATACGACACCGGCCTTCCCTTCGACTTCGACGGTACTCCGCAAGACGCTCTGGCCGAGTACGGACAACAAGTGATCGGTCGCATCAACTTTGCGAGGGGAAGGATTTATCCCTCTTTTCAGGTTAGCGCATCGGCAGGCGCTGAGGTCTACAAGTCAGATCGCATGAACCTTCGGTTTCAGATCGACGGTCAAAATCTCACAAACGTCCTTGACGTCATCGATTTCGGCGGCCTTTTTTCCGGAAACGCGATTGGCCCTTCCCGCAGTTTCGCCATGCGTCTCACGACAAACTTCTAGAAGCACCCTCTAGTTCTCAAGACGAACCCAGACACTTCCTGTGCAAACTCCAACTGAATTCCGACAGCGACTTCCATGTGGATTACCAAGGTTCCATTACGATCGTGTTCTAGTTGCAAAAGCAACGGTAGAGGGTATTACACTTCTCACTACCATATCCCCGCTTGACATTCGAAGATAAGAGCGCTTGGAGAAAAGAAGCGACCAGCAAAGCCGAGCCGAGGGCAAAACTCGGCTTCTTGAGCAGATCAACGCCGATCTGCGTTCGAGCAACTACTCTCGCGCCCTGGACTTGGTGCGAGACGCAGCCGCCGAATTCGCCAATGATGCCGAGTTGTCTGAACTGGAGAAGCTCGCGCAGGATGGCCTCGAGCGCAAAGCCGAAGCCGACCGTCTGATTACCAACAGCCAGGAACTGTTTGCGCAACGGAAGTCGGCCGAAGCCATTCAATTGTTGCGTGAGGCCTATGAGCTCGACAAAAGCAATTCTCTTGCTCGCTCGATTCTGGCAAACGCGCTGGTCGAGCATGCGCAATCCATGGTCGAAAGCGATTGGCTGAAAGCCGAGACGCTGACCAATCAGGCGCTCGCCTTGAATCCCGCCCATCCCACCGCCAAAACGATCCTCAGCCTGATTGTTACCAGGAAGGAAACCAGTTCCGTGGAGGAGTGGGTTGCGCAAGCGCGCAAGCTCCAGTCCTCGGGCGATCTATTCGCCGCCTTGGCTTGGGTTGCGGAGGGATTGGCCGTTCATCCCCACGATCTCAAGTTGCTTCAGATCCAGGATGAAATCCAGCGCGACCAGGACGCTCGGCGGCGCCAGGCCCGCCGCGCCGACTTGGAAGACTTGCGGCGTATGCAGCACGAAATCAGTGGGGCCGCCGATGTTGCCGCTAAACAAGCATTAGCCGAGCGCATACAAGCTTTGGCCGCCAAGCATTGGACAGATGGCGAAATCCTTTCCATCGCCAATGCCTTGCTCCTCCGCTTGGGATTGGTTCCTCAGGAGAGTTCCAGCGCGTCGTCGCGAAACAAAGGCGCGGCTGTCATTTTTCATGTTCCGAGAACCAGCCCTGCGAAGCCTTCACGCGTCGATGCCACTCAGGCTCCGGCAGTCCAGGTATTGCCGAGACAAGCGCCGTCGGAGCCGACACCAGCCAGAAACATTCCCACGGCCACGATGGCATTGAGCAAAGGCCCCCCGACCCTTGAGCAGGCGAGCAAAGTGGCGACCGCTGCGCCGGAGGCGCAGGTTCTTCCTCCGAAAGCTGTCACCGTTCCTGTCGCGGTGACTCCAGTTCCGACCGTCAAAGCCACATCCACGTCATCGCCGGCAAAACCGCCCGCGAGATCGAACTCAACGCCGCTGATCGTCATTTCCGTGGTCGCGATAGTCCTGGTCGCAGCCACCTTTTTCTTCACGCGAAAGCATTACGCTCCGGCGGTAGCGCAGACCTCCGCAGCCACTCCGTCGATCCCTGCTCCAGCCGCCTCCGCTGCGGCCGTTGCCGCTCCCACTGTTTCTGTTCCGGCTGCCCCCCCAACCGCAGAAGCAACTCCCGAACCATCCCCGCCTGCTCCGGTCGCTTCTTCCGACACCGCCGCCGGCGAAGCTACGGCCGATGACCAGCTGCCCGCCGGATCCGGGCACGACCTGGGCTCGCTCCTCGTTGTTGCCGGTCAAGATAATGCAAGAGTTTTTCTCAACGGAAAACGGCAACGGCAACTAACTCAAGCCGGTCAGTTGCGCTTACCGAATCTCGAGCCCAGGGACTATGTTGTCCAAGTTTCTAAGACCGGCTTTCAAGATCCTGCCGCGCAAACAATCAGCATTCGCAAGGGCGAACAGTCCAGACTTGTCTTCAACTTGCAACCGCAGCCCAGCTTATCC
Organism: Candidatus Sulfotelmatobacter sp.; assembly: GCA_030039195.1. Classification (GTDB taxonomy): domain Bacteria; phylum Acidobacteriota; class Terriglobia; order Terriglobales; family Acidobacteriaceae; genus Sulfotelmatobacter. The sequence goes on along the minus strand of JASHQK010000434.1, from coordinate 3,651 downwards.
TCCTCACGCCCGGCCTCTCTGACAATCCAGGGCGGCATTCCGGGGACCACAGTTCTCGTCGATCAAACCCTTGTCGGTACCATTCAGCCCGATGGCACGCTCTCGCTCTCCACCATCAATGCCGGGGACCACACCGTCGAGCTGCGCAAAGAGCGATTCAAGCCGCGGCAGTTCAAGAAACAGTTCGTCGCCGGCGAAACTATAGCTTTCGGGGCTGCGGATGCCGCATTGGAAGCAGCCCTCGGCGAAGTGAAGATTACCTTCTCGCCCTCCAACGCGAACGTGGCCATTGCGAAAGGTGACCTTCTGAAAATAGTAAGCAGTGGTGTCCCGCTCGACCTTGCCGCCGGAACCTACACTCTTACGGCACGAACCGCCGAAAGATTCACGCGCTCGGCCACGCTTGAAATCGTCTCGGGTCAAAGCAAGACTTTAGACTTGTCTCTCGCTCCGAGCGGTATGTCGAAGTGGGATGACTTCGGCGCCTGGAAACCCGAAGGAAATTCTTTCGTTCGTAAGGGTGGGGACTTCGTTCTGTACGGAGTGGTTCCGACCGCGGGCACTTTTGTTTTTTCCGCGATGCCCAGGGGGCACCTCTTGCAATGGGTGGTCAACTACATCGATCCCAAGAACTACGTCCTGTTTCAAATCGACGACAAAAACTTCTACCGCTCTGTCATTCGCAGTGGGGAAAAAACGGACGAGATCATCGTTCCTCACAAAGGCGACAAGAAAAGCTTCCGCACGTTTCAAATCCGTGTCAGCCGCTCGGAACTCGTCCATGAGATTAAGGACGGCGATAGTTGGACCGTTCTGGATCGATGGACGCAGCCCGGTGCCAATCTCAGCCTAGGCAAGTTTGGCTTTTACATACCGGGCAACGATCAGGTAGAGCTCTCCAGCTTCGCTCACTATGCGGACCTGAACGTCCGCTAGTGGCCACCGCCTCAAGCCTTCGATGACAGGTCTCAAGGTTCGCGTTCAAGTTCGCTTGACGATCAATACGGTTTTGTCGTCGATCAAAGCTTCGTCGCCGTTCTCCCGGAGATGCTCATCTTGTTTTACTGCATAATCCAGCAATGCGTTGCAGATATCCCGAGCCGGGTGTCGGCAATGTTCGCGCAAAACCGCTTCCAGTAGCTCGCGCGTCTGTCGGTCGCTTCCGTCGTAAACCCCATCGGTGTAGAGAACAAGAATGTCTCCCGGACTCATCAGAGTGATCTCAGCGAGATCGGAAGAGTTGAACTCTCTCTGCCGCAAGTTGATGGAGTAGTATTTTTTTCGGTCCGGGTGATCGGTGGGAATCTCCAGGCCCAGCGCCGGAAATTGCACCATGCGAGCCTCATCTATCTTCACAAACTTGCGGTATTCCGCCGAGAACACGAGCGGCGGAGGATGCCCGAAATTAACAAAGCGAAAGTGGCCGCCCGGGCGCACTTCACCGTAAATCATGGTCGCGATTTCCCGCGCCTCTTCTTTCTCAATTATTCCCAGTGCATTGCGCGCAGTGACTGATTGCGCCAATCGCAGGTTGAGGTTTTCGAAGAGCATGGGCGTGGTTTTTCCGTATCGGTCCAGTTCGGTGAGCATCAACGCGTGGAAGGTGTCATGAACCGTAGAGGCAATCTTCGCTGAAATGATTCCATGGCCTTGGGCGTCTACTACCAGAACGCCCGCCGTCGAGTGAAGTTCGCCGAGGTCCTCCGCGACTCGCACCTGTTCCGAGCTCCTGGCGAATCTATACTCGGTTTCCATTTCCTGCCTGTAGCCCGGGTTCCGCTCCAACCATTGCACATGATCGTCGACCGAATTGCGTATCGCCACGCCCGAACGAAGCGGTTCGACAAACTCCTTTGACAGATGCTGCGCCCGCTGGATGCGCGCTTCAATGTCGTAACGCTGTTGAAAATTGATGTACTCAAAAAGGTCGCCACCGACCGTTCCAACGGGGATCGAATTCCCAAACATCTCGATGCCGGGAATGTGCGGAATCGCACCCTCCACCGGCATCAACCGCTCGCGCAAGTACCCATCGATGCTCGAAACTGTGTCGGTTTTTGTCATAGAAGAATTTTAGCGCCGCTGATATCAAAGTGTGGGGGGTGCCGTTCATCCTATCTGTGACCAGCGGTATGGCCGACACGATCATTACTTCTGATAAACGGTCGAGCCGCCGGTGACCGTCTGGACGATCTCTATATCCTTGATCTTCTCGTGGCTGACGGTGTGCGGATCGTCTGCCAGAACGACAAAGTCGGCAAGTTTGCCGGGCGTGATCGATCCTTTAGTCGCTTCCTCGTGCGAGTTGTATGCCCCGTTGATGGTGTTCACTGCCAGAGCTTCATCGACGCTGATGCGCTGATTGGCTCCCCAGGTTTCACCATTCCAGCCGGTGCGCGTCACCATGCCCTGAATGCCCATCAGCGGCGCAAAGGGGCCGGGGCTGAAGTCGGAGCCGGCCGCGACGCGAATTCCAGTGTCCAGAAAGGAGCGGTAGGCCATGCAGCGCTTCATGAGTTCTTCGCCATAAAAATGAAACTTGTCGGAGTTGTAGTACGCATAAGTGGTGAAGGGAGCAGGAACTGCGCCCAGCGCCTTGATCCGGCGTAGGAGGTCGTCGTTAATCAGGGTGCAATGAGTGATCTTCGGACGAACATCCGCTCGCGGTGCGATCTGCTGCGCCCGCTCGTAAGCGGTAAGAACCATATCGATGGCAACGTCTCCGTTCGCGTGGCAGTTAGGTTGAATGCCGGCCCGCTGCACGCGCTCCACCCAGGCGTTCAAGTCTTCCTGTTTAACGGTGACATTCCCGCTGTACGGGGGATTCGACCCGGGATAGGGCCGGCTCAATGCCATGGTGCGCTCGGAGAATGAGCCATCGGCAAGGTGTTCGAAAGTGGCGCCGAAGCGGATCCACTCGTCTCCAAAGCCGGTTCTGATCCCGTTGTTGATCATCGCCTCCAAAGTCTCTCCAATCGTTTCAAAACTCACCCGGTGAAGCAGTTCGCCGCGCGCCCGGACTTCCTGCATTTCAAAGAGGTCTCCGCCTTCGTGGTGAACACTGGTCAGGCCATAGCGGACGAACTGTTTGGAGATGTAGGCCAGCCCGTCGCGGTCCCGTTGTTGCTTCTGTTGTGCCGAGAATGTTTCGCGCTTCCCAACATTGTCGAACACATCGTTGGCGCGGTCGGTAACTCGTCCGGTCAGTTCGCCGTTCTGATCGCGGTCGAAAGTTCCACCCATCGGATTGGGAGTGTTCCTGCCGACTCCAGCCAACTCCAGCGCTTTGCTGTTGTAGTAAGAGGTGTGGCCGCCGCGATGATGGACGCACACGGGATGCTTCATCGAAACCTGATCGAGATCGTGTACGTTCAGCTGGCGATTGTCTTTTACCTTCGTGTCGTCGAAGAAATATCCATCGACCCAGAATCCGGCGGGCGTCTTCGCAGCTTTGGCGCGGAGTTTGTCGATGATGCTGGCGATGGTCACGAACTCAACTTCATAGGGGTTACCTACGAGGACTTCGTAGAGCAGGACGTCGCCACCCGCATGATTGTGGCAATCGATGAAACCGGGGACAATCGTCATTTGCTTCGCGTCATACGTTTGAGTCCGGTTGCCGATGAACGCCCTGGCTCCGGCGGTACTTCC
>JASHQK010000433.1 GCA_030039195.1 Candidatus Sulfotelmatobacter sp. | reverse complement strand
GAGATACCGAAAGCAAAAGAAATTCTCGACCACGATCACTACGATCTGGAAAAAGTCAAAGACCGCATTCTCGATTACTTGTCAGTCCGGCGCCTGAAGCCGAACATGAAAGGCCCGATTCTTTGCTTCGTCGGTCCTCCCGGCGTGGGCAAAACTTCGTTGGGCAAGTCGATTGCGCGAGCTCTGGGACGCAAATTTGTCCGCCTCTCGTTAGGCGGCGTGCACGATGAAGCCGAAATCCGCGGCCATCGCCGGACGTACATCGGCGCTCTGCCCGGACAGATCATTCAAGGCATTCGCCGCGCCGAGACGAAAGATCCTGTCTTCATGCTCGACGAAATCGACAAAGTTGGACGCGATTTCCGCGGCGATCCCGCTTCGGCATTACTCGAGGCGCTCGATCCCGAGCAGAATTCGACCTTCCGCGACAACTACCTCGATGTGACGTTCGATCTGTCGAAGGTACTCTTCATCACGACCGCGAACATGCTCGATCCGATTGCCGAGCCGCTACGCGACCGCATGGAGATTATCGAGCTGCAGGGATACACGGAAGAAGAAAAGGTTCACATCGCGTTCCAGTTCCTCATTCCGCGCCAGGTCGATGAAAATGGAATCACGATGGAGCAGATCGAGTTTCCAGAAGAGTCGGTGCGCTACGTCATCCGGCACTACACACGCGAAGCCGGCGTGCGCAATCTGGAGCGGACGATTGGAACGATCTGCCGTAAGCAGGCGCGTCGACTGGCAGAAGGGAAGACCGAAAAGCTCGTCGTGGACCGCGAAATCATTCAGCAATTTCTGGGTGGAATCAAGATTCGCAGCGAAGGCGAAATTGCCGAGCGCACGGAGCGGCCTGGCGTAGCTGTCGGACTTGCGTGGACTCCATCTGGCGGCGACGTCCTCTTCGTCGAAGCCAATGCCATGAAAGGCAAAGGCGGATTCACCATGACCGGCCAGATCGGCCAGGTCATGCAGGAATCGATGCAAGCGGCGCTGACCTGGGTACGATCGAATGCGGATCGGCTTGGCATCACAGAGGATTTCTTCGCCAGCCATGACCTGCACATTCACGTGCCTGCGGGAGCGATCCCGAAAGATGGTCCGTCGGCAGGCGTGACCATGGCAACGGCTCTGGTTTCGCTGTTGACGAAACGCCGCATTCAGCCGCTGATCGCGATGACCGGCGAAATCACGCTGAGCGGAAATGTTCTTCCGGTCGGCGGAATCAAAGAAAAAGTGCTGGCCGCGAAACGCGCCGGAGTGCGCGACGTGATCCTGCCTGCGGAGAACAAAACGAACCTGGAAGAGGACCTTACAAAGGAGCAACTCGAAAATCTCACGGTACACTACGTGAAGACGATCGACGAGGCCCTGAAGGTCACATTGCCTGCGATCGAAGAAAGCGCAGCGGCAAAGACCTTGCCCACGTCTAAGGAACCGCAGCCGGGATTCCAGCCGACCCCTCCGGCGCACGAACCGCAGCACGATCGCGTGCTCACCCGCTGACGCACTCACGCGATTATTTCCTCAAGCGCGTAAATCGGGCAGGAAAAAGGCCAGCCTCAAGGCTGGCCTTAGTTTTGCTGTTTAAGGGATAGGTTAGAACTCGAGCCGCAGCGCGAGTTGCAGGACTCGATCAGCAGGACCGTCGTTGTTGATCGTAGTACCTATCGTGTTCGGAATTTTGCCGAATGTGCAAGTCGCATCCGTGATATCGGAGCAGGGTAAGGCAAAGTTCGGATGGTTGAAGGCGTTGAACGCGTCTGCCCGGAACTTCAGCGCCACTCGATCCGAGTACAGCGGAAAGGCCTTCGCCAGCCCTAGATCTATGTTGAAGAAATTCGGCCCGCGCAGATTATTACGCGACCCGATATTGAAGCCAACTGGACCAGTGTAGTCGGCAGTAGCCACTTGGCCCGCGTTCGGGAAGACGTAAAGCGGCTGGCCGGTTCCACCAGACAAGTGAGTTTTGACGTCCGACATCGGCCCGACCAGGATCGCGGGTGCATCGTTTGAGTACCCGGCTACAAACGCGTTGGCGGCTGCAAACCAGGTATTTCCCGTATGCCAGCTGGGAAGGCCGCTTACCGTCCACCCGCCGATCGCCTCATCGAGCCAGCGCGGTGCGGTCCCGCCAAATGCCTTGCCACGGCCAAATGGCAGGTCGTAGATGAAATTGCCATTCAGGTAATTGGTCACGTCGAAGTCCGAGTTAGAACGGCATTCGCGCGGCCGCAGCGCGTCACAGATGAACCCGTAGCCCCCAAAGGCTACCGAGTTGGCGATCAACGATACGTTGTCGATGGAATGCGACCAGGTATAGTTCAGATCAAACTGCAATCCATGGCCGGCATTCTTGTGCAGGGTTGTCAGCAAGCCATTGTACGCCGAGAATCCTTTATTGGTATAGAACGTATCCTCGGCGAACTGGGCCGCCATTCCCACATTGGGCGCCAGCCCGGCACCCAAATAGTAGCCAAGAGCTGAAAGTGCCTGCGTGGTGTCCCCAAAGTCGCCGCGAGTGGCATAGGTGTTGTAGAACACCGAAATTATCTCAGTGTTGTTTGTGCAGGTAATGCCGGCAAAAGCAGCGCACAGCGCAGCACCGGAGCCCGCCGGGATTTGGTTTTCATAAAATGGCTGTGGAGTCACGCTCAACGGGCCCACTCCGGCGCGCAGTTCTTGTGTGAGGCCGCCAAACGCCTGGGACATCAACTGGCCCGAAGCAGGATCCTTGAAGTCAATCAGTTGGCTTGCATCGACCTGCGCCAGCAGGCGCCTGCCCAGACGGCCGACGTACGACGATCTCAGAATAAAGCCACCAGGCATTTCGTGCTCGAAGCCGAAATTGAAGGCGATCGAATACGGATTCTTGAGCTGCGGGTCGAGGATTTCGTTGAATGATGTGGGATAACTCCCATTGGCCAAGCCGAACGGAACAGCGCTCGATCCTGAGCCGGTGACATTGGGGTAAAAGGGCTTGGTGATGGTGGGAGCGGCCGGTGGCGTTGGCGGGTTGGTCAGCCCCGTGAACCTCGGGCATGTCGTCAGGTTGCCGCCGGGGTCGCTGGGGCTGCCGCAGTTCTGCGCCGCGCCGCCCTGAAACAGATAAGAGAACTGCGATTGTTGATACTGGACCGCGTTGATGACAGTCTGATCGTAAATGATTCCAGCCCCAAGGTTGACAATGGTCTTGGGATTGATGCTGTAAGCGGCGGCTAACCGCGGCGCAAAGTTAAGATACTGCGGTTTGTAATAACCGGGAGCATTATTGGCCTTGCCTCCAAGCGAATAGGCGATGAGTGGGACCACGAGATCGCCGGATTGACCCGCCGCGCTCTGCGCTACACGATCGTTGAAGTAGGTATTGAAGTTCTGGTTCTGTACGGATTCGATACCGTTTTTGTCATAGGGTACGGAGTAATACGACCAGCGAAGCCCGTAAGAAACAGTCAGCTTGGGCGACAACTTCCAGGTATCGCCGAAATAGAGTTCCGTTTCGTAGTAGCGGTAGGTATGTGTCTGCCCGCTCCCTTGGGGCAGAGGAGTTCCCTGGGCGTTGTAATTGAACGTGCTGCCCACGGCCGTGTATGGCGCCAATGCCAACGCAAAGGCCGCGTCGTACAACCCGGGCGCATATCCACAGACATTCGATGAGCTCGGGCAAATATCGGCGGGCTCGAAGGCAGCGCCCAGAGACGGCGTATATCCGCCCAGGCCAATTGTCGGCTGGTTATAGTTCAGGATCGTGTAGTCCTTGGGAGTGATGTATTTAAATGTGCCGCCAAATTGAAGGCCGTGGTTACCTTTCTGCCAGGTGAAATCGTCACGAATCACGGGAACCGGATAAGTACGGCCCTGGGCATTGATGGCATTGCCGTAAGGACCGACGATAATCGTTCCCCCGGAACCGTTTCCGCCGAAGCCGTTGTTATACTGCGTTGCTCCCGTGGGGTTGTAAGTATTTGGGAAATTGTAATTCTCAAAAACTTCGCCATACTGCGCCTGGTTCACCATCGTGGTGTTGATGGTCCAGACGTGTCCGACCGCCCAAGTGTAACTTTGATCGAGGAAGGGATAAGTTTCCGGATCACCCGGGAACCAGATTGCGGATTCGGTGCCATTTGTTCGGACGAAGTTGCCCTTCCCCCACAGCTTCATCTTGTCATTCAGGTTGTAATCCACCCTCTGGACGTAATCGTCTTCCTTATAAGGGTAAGGAGCGTTGAATTGAAAACCGCCGGTATTAATCCCATCTCCGACTGACAGATTGTTAGAGTGGGGATAGCGGCTGGAGAACAGGCTCAGCAGGTCAGAGTTAAAGCCCACTCCCAGCGGGTCGAACGCCGCCACCTGCGCCGAGCTTAGGGTCTCGAGGTTGTTCGAGTCATTCACATATGTTAGAGTGCCGTTTCTGTACGAGTCCAGTGGTACGATGCGGTTCACCAGGTTGCTCAGAGTGTCTCGTCGTCCGTTGTAGTCAAAAAAGAAGAACAGCCTATTTTTGATGATGGGTCCACCGATGTTTCCTCCGAATTGATTCCGAATGAGCGGAGGCCGAGGCACGGTCGGCACGGCGTTATTGTTGAACCAGTCGTTGGCTTCCAGGTCCGTATCACGGTGATATTCGACGAGCGCACCATGGAACGAGTTGGTGCCGCTCTTAGTGACAAGTTGGTACTGCCCGCCACCACCTCCCGCGGAACTGGAAAGGTCGCCAGCCGTTACGCCGCGGAACTCCTGGACGGAATCGACCGGCGCATTCGCCACGATCGCCCCGAATTGGCCAGTGGCGTAATCGTTGACGTCCAAGCCGTCCACGGTAACCCGATTCTGGTCGGTGCGGGCGCCGGTCACGGCGCCATCCAAAGTGACCCCCGGTTGCTGGACAAAGAGCGCAGCTGGGTTGCTCCGATTTTGGATTGGCAAATCATTCAGAAACTGCACCTGGAAGTTGTTGCCGACGGTCGCGTCGGTCGTATCCAGAGTGACGGTCTGGCTCTCTGCCGAAACTTCCACTCTCTCGGTGCTGCCGCCGACCGTTAACTGCGCATTTTGCACACGCGTGGCGTCCACGTTGAGATAGAGGCCGGAAATGACCACCCGCTCGAACCCGGAGCGGCTGACTTCCAGTTGATATCCGGGACCCGGCTTGATTTGCGTCAAGGTGTAGGAACCCGTCGCATTGGTGTTCGTTTTGTAGACGACGCCAGTTTGAGGATTCCGCAGAATGACCTCGGCATCAGTGACGACAGCCCCACTACTGTCGGTTACAACGCCGGTCAGCGAAGCGACGTCTTGCGCTTCGGCTGGGGTTGCAAGCTTTCCAAGAATTGCGAACAAAAAAAGAATCGCCAGCACACAAGATATGCCGGACCCAGATTTTTTCGACATTGAGGCCTCCCACTCCGCATTTTGAGAATATGCAGCTTGCCACTGCCTTCTTCGCAATGTTTGCAAGTGCTGCCGCAACCTGCCCGCACCGCAGGTCGCCGGGGAACATGAACCAGTTGGGGGATTCCTAGGCTACAAAAGCGAACCTACTATTTATGACCGTCGAGTTTCAAGAACAAACCTGGTTCCCCAACCCAAACTTTTGTCACCAAAGTTTCACTGTGAAAAGGGCGAATATACTGGGTAAATGATAGGGCAGGGTGCGATCGAAGCTGCCAGTTAACGGATTTGCAATATGCGGGTACATGTTTTGTTCTTCGGAATGCTAAAAGATGTGACGGGCACTTCGTCCGACGTGATCGAAGTGCCGGAGTGCGCATCGATCCGCGATGTTCTGGCGGAGTGCGAAGCGAAAATCCCCCGTCTCAGCGGGATATTGCCGTCGATCGCGGTGGCCCTGAACCAACAGTATGCAGACATTGATTTGAAAGTGAAAGACGCGGATGAAGTCGCGCTGCTTCCTCCGGTGAGCGGAGGGTCGGCCCAATCCGATGAGGTTCGCCATGCCGCGATCGTCCGAGTTCCGATCGACGCGGAGAGCACGCTCTCCCGACTGAAACGCGGAGAGGATGGCGCTGCCCTTGTCTTTGAGGGGGTCGTCCGAAACCAGACGCGCGGCCGCAGGACGCTCTATCTCGATTACGAAGCGTATGAGGCCATGGCGCTGCGAGAGATGGAATCGCTCGCGCGAGAAGCCTTGGCCAAGTTTCAGATTCGTGACCTGGCGCTCGTGCACCGTCTGGGACGGCTGGAGATCGGCGAGACCAGCGTGCTGGTTGCGGTGGCTTCCGCCCATCGCGCGGCCGCTTTCGACGCCTGCCGCTGGCTCATCGACACGTTGAAGCGCACGGTGCCGATCTGGAAGAAAGAGTATTTCGAAGATGGCGCCGTCTGGGCCGATGGCGAGCCTTTTCCCGACGCGATTCCCCGGGCAAATTCCTCCCCGCGAGGCAGCCCGGCCAGGCACCCGGCATCTAAGTAAAACGGCGTACGCTGTTTCCGTCCGAACAATTCAGGAGATTGGGCAATCGGCCGGGCAGTTGCGCGGGGCTGCCCGACTTGATGCAGGTATAATTTCATTTTTCCGATGAGAAAATTCGGCACGACTCTGCTCGGGGTGGGGCTATTCGCGTTTATTGTTCTCATGAGCCGCGGCCTCTGCGCACAGACTGCGACTCAGCCCGGCTCGGCGAACCCTCAGAGCCAGCGGGAGCCCGATGTCATAGTCGACGTCAAGCTCGTCAACGTGTTTGTGACCGTCACCGACGCGCACGGAGCACCCGTGGGAGGGTTGAAAAAAGACAACTTCACTTTGGAAGAAGATGGGATTCCACAAAAGATCTCGGTCTTCGATAAGGAATCGGCTTTACCGCTCTCGATTGCGCTGGCCATCGACACCAGCCTGAGCACGCGGCATGACCTGCCGCTGGAACAGGCCTCGGCCAAGCGCTTCGTACATACAATCTTGCGTCCTGTCGACGCGTTTTCCGTTTACGGGTTCAGCGAAGTCGTCCGCGAGGCTACGCCGGGATTTACGCCCGATCTCAAGCGCATCGACGAAGCCATCGATCACATTCACAACGGAGCGGCCACAGCGCTGTATGATGCGATCTATCTCACGTCGCGCGCTCTCAATGCGCGCCACGGACGCAAAGTGATCGTCCTCATCACCGACGGCGAAGATACGATCAGCAAACTCGATTATCACGAAGCCCTGCGCGCGGCCGAAGAAGCCGAGGCTCTGGTGTATTCCATTATTATTGTTCCCATCGAACAGAGCGCCGGGCGCGAGATCGGCGGCGAGCATGCCCTGATCCAGTTTTCCGACGATACCGGAGGAAAGTATTACTACGCTACGTCGATGTCCCAGCTCGATGAAGCGTTTCAAAAGATCAGCGATGAACTGCGCACGCAATATTTACTGGCATACTATCCTTCACAACGTACATCGTTTTCCGAGTTCCGGCGCATCCAGGTGAAAGTTACGGGCGTTCCGGATGCATCCAGTTTCAATGTGCGGCACCGCGCCGGATATTACACAGTCAAGTCGGAGTTTTGAGGCCAGGCCGTTCCCATTTGGGCTGGGCTGAAAGCCGGTGGGACCGAAGGCGGTTTGACGAAATGAAGCCTGACCGATTATGAATCTCTATTTGCCAAAAACCGGATGCATGGGATGATCGGCAAACACTTAACAGAGAACATAGAACGAAAGGCGGACATGTTTATCCTTATCTCCCGAAGCTGGCGGCTCGGGCGGCCACTCGGGGTTCTTCTTAGTGCAATGCTGCTTTGTTTTGCTGCCTTGGGGCAATCGACAGTGGGGACAGGCGCGATCCGCGGCAGCGTCACGGATTCGACCGATGCCGCGGTTCCCGGCGCCAAAGTCACGATCACCAACAAAGCGACTTCTGGCGTGGTTCGGGTCGCGACATCATCGACAGGAATGTACTCCTCGGGGCCGCTTCTGCCGGGTCGTTACTCCGTGCGGGTTGAAGCCAAGGGTTTCAAGACGGCCGAGGTTTCCGTGACTGCGCGAGTGTCCGTCCTTTCTTCCGCCGATGCAAAACTGGAGGTGGGCAAGGAAACCGAAGTGGTCCAGTTGCCCGAAGTTCAAGCGTTAGTGAATACAACCCAGGCCACACTCCAGACGATTCTTCCGGCGGATTCGCTCGATATTCTTCCCGTCAACACGCGCAATTACCTAGATCTGGCGCAATTTGCGCCCGGGGCCCAGTTCGTGAACGGGGGAGTTCTTGCTGCCGACAAAACCGGTTTCGCGACTCTCTCCGTCGATGGCCGCTCGGGCCGCTCAGTTCGCTATGAAGTCGACGGTACGAGCATCTCTGGGGAAACTGTCGGACTCACGACCCAGAATCTTTCTGCCAGCGCGATCCAGGAATTCAACGTTTCTACTTCTTTGCTCGATCTTTCTACAGGAATGACATCGTCGGGAGCGGTCAATGTGGTCACCCGCTCCGGCGGGAACGATATGCACGGTGAAGCTTTTGGACTGTTTCGCCCAAACGAAACGTCCGCCAAGTTGCCCGGTTCGACCACGCAATCTTTTCAGCGGGAACAGTACGGCGCGCGCGTCGGTGGCGCTCTCATTAAAGACAAAGTTTTTTATTTTCTCGATGCCGAGCGCTCCCAGCAAAATCTGACGGCGGCCGTGCCCTTCGCTGCCCCATTCAATGTGTTAGGCGATACACTCTCGCAGCCTTTCCGCGATCTCGAAACCGATGGCCGGTTGGATTGGCAGCGCCACGACAACGCGCACGCCTTTTATCGTTTCAATTACGACGATCTCAGCCAAGTCGGCTCCTTTGCGGCGAGCAACTCGCTGCAGGCGATCCGCAATGCGACCCATACCCCGTCGCATACCTTGGGCTACGACTTCAGTCACGGCGCATACGTGCACAGCCTTCGCTTCGAATATCTGCGCATGAGCAGCGGGCTCGGCGACGCCACGGCCACCCTTCCCGCGGTCGATAATCCGGTGCCCGGAATCGGGATCAGCATTGGCGCGCCCGTGGATGGAAACTGCTCGCTGGGCGGAGGCGCCTACTGTGGTGGTCCGAGCCCGTATGCCGGACAGGCGTTATTCCAGTCGAACTACGAAGTTCGTTACGACGGCAGCCGCGTCTGGGCGGATCACATCTTGCGCTTCGGAGGAACTTTCGATCGCATTCAAGCCGGAGGCTTCGCCCCACTCTATCTGAATCCCCAGGTCGGAACGGTTGGAGTTTGCCTGACCGAATCCCTCATCTCAGCAGATTGTGCGACCAGCGGCGATCCTTCGGCCTATCCGGTAGAGTTCGCTTCCCTCGGCAACGGTGTGGGCGCTTCCACTAGCAAGAGCGCTTTTGGATATCCCGGCGGCCTGGGTCCCGATAGCCGCGTTGAAGCCTACGCCGGCGATACCTGGCGATACACGCACAATTTCACGCTGACTTACGGGGTTCGCTGGTTCCACGAAACCGGGCGACTCGACAATAACCTTGGCGGCATTTCCGTGCTGAATAATTGGCAGCCAGGATTGGCTAATCCTGTGCGCGATCCGAAATATGATTTTGCTCCGCAACTGGGTTTTGCCTGGGACATTGGCGGCCTCGGCAAGACTGTTGTGCGCGGCGGTGCCGGCCTGTACTACGACACAACTCTGTGGTCGAATACGATGCTCGACAGCCGCGGCCGGACCTCACATGGTCTGATGTCGTACACTCCCCAGATTTGCTCCTTCGGCGATGCCACGCCATTCTATTGGCCCACCAGTCTGGCCGGGACCACTGTCGGTTCGCCCGTCGCCGGCGGCTCCGCGGTGGTTTACGATCCCAGCACCAATCAGGTTGAGCCGACGTTTTGCGCATCGACCATTTCCACATCTGCGCCTTCCATTCTGGCCCTCAACAGCGCGTTCCAGGCTGCGACCGCAGCCAGCGGCGGCTCCGCTGGGAATCCGAACTACATCGTCAACACGCTCAATGCCAGCAACGCGAATGGAGTCGATCTGTTCAATCCCAATTTCCTGACGCCACGCACCATCCAGGTGAATCTCGGTTTCCAGACCGAGCTGCAACCCGGAATGATCCTCAGCGGCGACTACGTTCGCACCATCGGGACGCACAATCTGCTCATTGTCGATGAAAACCACAGCGGCGCGGCGCGTTCCTACAATCTGGCGAATGCCCTTGCCGCTCGCGACAGCGCGCAGGTTGCGGCCGGTTGTCCCAAAGGGCGGGGCGAAGCTCAGTGCGTGGTCGCTGCGCTGGGAGGCGTAGCTGCAGCCCAGGCCGCCTATTCCGCCGCGGGCTTGGACTCGAACTCCGACACGACCGGAGGCGGCCCGTGCAGCTTCTGCGCATTTCCAGGAATCACTCCATTCGGCATCAACAACACCAACGGCAGCGGCGGCAACGGTTCGCTCGGCACGCTCGACATGATGTCGACCATGGGCCGCTCCGTTTACAGCGGCGCACAGCTGCAACTGGCGCAGACATTCTCCAGGCCGGCCAATGGGATCGAGGCCGCACAACTTCTCGTCTCGTACACGTTCAGCAAGTTCCTGAGCCAGTCAGCCGATCAGGACCTGGCCATGGTCGCCGTCAACAACGACCGGCCCCTGCAGTACACCGGTGACAACGGAATGGATCGCAAGCAGCAGTTTTCTGTGGGCGGAACTTTTGAATTTCCCCGGCGCATCCACGTCAGCATGATGGGACACTTATTCTCTCCGCTGGCGCAGACGCTGCTTCTGCCACAACTCACCAATGGCGGCCAGATCTACGCGACCGATTGGTTGGGTTCGGGACTCGGGTCGGCAGCGGCGCCCGAGCCGGTTCCCGGAACGCAAATCGGTCAATACATGCGCAAGACCGAGGTCGCCATGAGGTCGCCCGGTGAAAACACCAGCGGCATTGTTCCTATCAACACCAATCCCAACGATTTCCAGAACGTCACCGGCTATTACAACACGCACTATGCCGGCAGCTTGACTCCGGCCGGCCATTGCCTGGTAGCAGACGGTAACTGCCCGGGCAATGCCCCGAGCCTGAACCCGGTGATGACGGCGGCCGACATGACTGCGCTGGGCTGGGTCATGCCAACCATTCCGTCGGTTAATGTGACCTCGATGAATGTCCCTTGGTTTGAGACCCTTGATCTGCGTGCCTCTTGGCCGGTTACCTTCAAAGACCGGATTACGATCGAGCCCAACGCCGCGGTTTTCAATGTCTTCAACATCGGCAACGCAGGCCAGGCGGGAAGCATGTACGGGGAATCCCTCTACCCCGGACCGAATCCCACGTTCCAGCAGAACGGGACGCTGGCGCCGAGCGTGATCGGCGGAATCACCATCGGCGGCTTGAACCCGTTTCGCAGCGGCGTGCAGTCGGGGAACTTTGCCACGGGAGCTCCGCGGCAAATCGAATTCGGATTAAAGATTACCTTCTAACGAGTGACGACAGTCGCTGCCGTCCCATCGCACGCGGTTCTTTACGCGATGGTGCGGAAGCATGTGCGTCGGGCGGGGCGGAGTTCCGCATTCTCCGGATGAGAGCGCGTACGAAGTAGCGCTGACTTCCTGCGCCGCTTCTGCTCTCTTACTCTGAAACCTGCGAGCGCAGGTGCTTCGACAGTTTCTCAATCTGCTTCAATTTCTGTACGAAGTCCTTAGGAAGCATTCCCTTGCGCACGCTGGCCATGTCCTCGGGAATGGTCTGCGCCGTCTGCGCGAGAACGTCGGCTTCCTTCTGCATCGCGGCCAGGTCCACGTGCCGCGAGATCGTCACCGGTGGCTCGGTCGTCGTTGTGTTGTCGGTATTCATGGGATTCGGCGGCGAGGGGAATCCTCTTTGTTCAGGAGATGCGATGGACGTCAAAGCGAACGCGAGCAAGATTGACAGCAGGACGGGTGATTTCACGACGCGCCTCCGGGGCGAATCTTCGAATTGTACTCTGCGGCTTGTCGAACGCGGATCGAACCCTGCGGCATTCCTCATCAGGGCCCGCGCACAGCTTTGATCCAACGCTTTGTGTACAATGCCATGCATGTCAGTTCGCGGTTTGCCAACAGGTTCCGGTGCCAAACGAGGGCGCACTCCACCTCCGGAAGAAACGTTCGAAGAAGCTGCCTTCCTTAAATTCCTGGGCGAGAAGCAGAGGCCTGTCATGCTCAAATTAATGGATGGCCAAATTGTGCGCGGCTGGATCGAATATTACGACAAGAACATGGTCCGGCTCACGCGCGACGGAGCACCCAATCTGTTCATCTTCAAGCACGAAATCATGTACATCGCAGAGGAAAACCCGAAGAGAAAGTGAATCCTCGGCCATGACTTCCTCTGCGCAAGCTCGCGAAACCTTCGTCCCTGCCATGTCGGCCATCGCTCGTGAAGCGGGCGCGTTGCTGCTTCACTTTTTTCACCAGAAACTGAAAATCGAATACAAGGGCGAAGCCGATCTGGTGACGGCGGCCGACCGTGCCTCGGAAAAATTGATTCGCGAGCGCATTGCAGCGCAATTTCCCGGGCACGACATTTTGGGCGAAGAACAGGGGCTCACCGATTCCGGCAGCGAATACCGCTGGTACGTCGATCCGCTCGATGGCACCACGAATTTCGCCCATGGATATCCGGTATTCTGCGTTTCGCTCGGCTTGGAGCGTCGGTCCGCCGATACCGCGCATCGCATAGCGGCGGTGGTCTACGATCCGACGCGAGACGAACTCTTCTCGGCGGAGCAGGGAAGCGGCGCTCGATTGAACGGCGAGCCCATTCAGGTTTCCAAGATTTCGGAGTTGAAGGAATGCCTGGTCGCGACCGGATTTCCCAGCCACAAGCGCCACAAGAGTCCGAATATTTATTTTTATCACCAGGTCACGCTGCGCACCCACGGCGTGCGGCGCGCGGGTTCGGCGGCGCTCGACCTGTGCTCGGTCGCCTGCGGCCGCTTCGACGGTTTCTGGGAATTCAACCTCAATCCCTGGGACACCGCGGCGGGAGTGCTCATCCTCGAAGAAGCTGGCGGCAAGGTGACGCGTTTCGATGGTTCTCCGTTTCAGATTGACAGCCGCGAAACGCTGGGCTCGAATGGCCTCGTGCACGACGCACTGCTGCACGAGTTCCAGGAGATCTTCGCCGGCCGCGGTCTCGATCCTCTTCCCGATCCGCGGATATATCCGCGCGCTCCGGCGACTCCATGAGAATGCGAGGTTTCACTAAAATGCGGGAAAACTACAAAGTCATCGTTATTTCGTCGATTGTTGCCTTAGCCATCATCCTGCTGGAAACAGCAACTCTTTCTGCACGCCGCGCCTCCTCACCGGAAACTCCAGACACCGCTTACGTGCAATCCTTTGAAAAATGGAAGAGCGAGCAGACCGAGGATCTGAAAGCGAACTGGTTGTCGCTCGCCGGATTATTCTGGCTCAAGCCGGGCGCGAATACATTCGGCACCGATGCTTCCAATGCGATCGTATTTCCCAAAGGGCCGGCTCACGCCGGTGAGTTCGATCTCGACGGAACGGACGTCACCGTCAAGCTTCTTCCCGACGCGCACGCCACCATTGGCGGCCAGCCTGCGGTGACCGCAAAGCTCGATCCGGATGTCTCCCGTCATCCCACTCGGGTTGAGATGGGCACGCTGCACTTTCACGCCATCGTTCGCGGGAAGCGCATCGGCATCCGCGTGATTGACACCGACAGCGCCGCCGCCCGAAATTTTAAGGGGATGATTTTCTATCCGCTTGATTTGCATTACCGCGTGACGGCAAACTGGATTCCCTCGGGCGGAAAGACTACGGTCGAAGTGCCGAATGTGCTGGGCGACGTGAGTGCGGAGCCGGTTCCGGGCGTTGCCGTTTTCAAGTTGAACGGTCAGGAGCTACGGCTTACGGCTCTCGGCGGCGATGCGCAGACCGGATTCTTCGTCGTCTTTAACGATCTGACCGCCAAGAGCGACACCTATCCCGGCGGCCGTTTTCTTGATACCGGCCCGGTCGAGAACGGAACCGTCGTGCTCGATTTCAATCGTGCCTACAATCCTCCTTGTGCCGTGACGCCTTACGCGACGTGCCCTCTCGCCCCGAAGGAGAATCGGCTTGCCGTCGCCATTCCGGCCGGAGAGAAGTTCGACAAAGTGGCGCACGCGCATATGCAGCATTAGGCAGTGAGTCCGTTTTCTTGTCATCCTGAGCCCCGGGCTTTTGCGGGCCGAAGCACCTATGCATTTCTGGTGCACTGGCACATGTCCTCGCCGAAGTGTGGTCGTCCTGATGTCTGACCTCTGACCCCTGGCCCCTGCTTCCGCGTACAATAAATTCTGTGGGGAAGCCGACCCGCTCCGGCGGAATCAAATCCTGCTCAGGGTTCAACGTGATCAACTCACTTTTGGAACGCCAGATCGAAAAGCGGCCGGACAAAGTTCGTCTGCACGGACGCATTCTTTTTCTCACCGAAGATCCCGAACTCATCAAGCAGCAGCTCGCCGGCGAAGATTTGTCGTGGGATACGAAGAACCCGGCCAACAATCCCAAGCTGCGCGACGACATCTCGACCGACGAAATCACGCCCGCACATTACTGCTTTTATTTTGACGAAACGCTGGGCGAGATTCCCTATCTCGGTTTGAAATGCGGGAGCGTTACGCCCATCGGCCGCGGCGACGTAAAGCGGGGCGGATTCGTCTGCGCTGTCAGCGGCAAGCGACGCGGCAAGGGATCGAGCCGCGAACAATCTCCTTATGCCGAGATGTGCGCTGGCATTCGCGTGGTTATCGCCGAAAATATCGAGCGGATTTATAAGCAGAATTGCCAGAACCTGGGCCTGCTGACGTCGACGAATTTCTCGCTCATTGATCGGATCCGCAGCGGCGAGGAAATTTCCCTAACAGAATTTACTGCTGGGGAAGACGAGATCACGCGGCAGGTGATCGAATATGGCGGCCTGTTTCCCTTCAATGTCGCGCGCATGCAAGGGAAAGTTTTCCTGCCACCGGTCAAAACAGAGAAGCGCCCAATGACGCTGGCCGAAAAAATCTTCGCCCGTCACATGATCCGTACCACGGACCGTGTAGGGACGGGCGCATTCGTCCGTCCCGCGAGCGAAGCGAGCGTTGGCGTCCCCGCCGTCAAGCCCGGCGACACCGGTTTCGCCCGCGCCGATCTCCGTTTCAGCCACGAATACGTCACTCCCATGGCTGCAATTTTCTTCGAACACTATGTCGGCAAAGATGCCAAGGTCAACGATCCCTCAAGCATCATCTTCTTCCGCGATCACCTGACGTTTCTTGATGAAGTGATCTCCGAAGAAAAGAAAAAGCTCGGCCTGCTGGATCTCGCCACGCAACTCAAACTCAAACAGCAGGATTTCGCCAGAAAGCAGGGAATCAAACTGCACGGCGAACTCGCCGACCGCAAGGGATCCGAGGGCATTTGCCACTCGATCGTGCTGGAAAGCTACGCGCTTCCCGGCCAGCTCAACATCGGCTCCGATTCGCACACGCCGCATGTGGGCGCGATCGGATGCGTCGCCTTCGGCATCGGCACGACCGACGTTTTCAATTCCTGGATCACCAAAGATGTGCGGGTGAACGTGCCGGAATCGGTGAAGATCATCATTCGCGGCAAGAAGCATCCCAACGTCACCGCGAAAGATTTCATCCTGAAAATTCTCAGCCTCGATTACGTGCGCAGCGGCAAGGCGCTCGCAAAAGTCATGGAATATGCGGGCGAAGCAATCGAAGAACTCAGCGTCGACGAACGCGCAACCATGACTAATATGGCGGCCGAGATCGGCGGATTTACCGGAATCGTCGCGCCCGATAAGAAAGCGGTCGATTTTCTCGTCGAACGCCGTGGCATGGATCGCAAACATGCCGCACAGATGATCGAAGGCCTTTACAGCGATCCCGGCGCGCAGTACGCGCACGTGATCGAACTGGATGCTGCCGAAATCACGCCGATGGTTGCGACTCCCGGTGATCCAGGAAATGGCAAGTACATTCGCGAACTGAACACACCGGTTCCAGTCGAGATCGCCTACGGCGGAACTTGCACCGCGGGCAAGAACGAAGACATGGATATGTACGCGCTCGTGCTCGGAGACGCGCTGAAGCAAGGCAAGCGGGTCGCCGATTCGGTGAAGTTCTACATTCAATTCGGATCGCAGGAGACGCGCGACTACTGCGTGCGCCGCGGATATCTCGACATTTTCCGCCAGGCCGGGGCTGAGGTCATTGAGCCCAGTTGCGGAGCCTGCATCAACGCCGGGCCGGGAGTCTCCACGCGATCGGATCAGATCGTCATCAGCGCGCAGAATCGCAATTTCCCGGGTCGCAGCGGCCCCGGCCAGATGTATCTGGCTTCTCCGCTGACGGTCGCGGCCAGCGCGGTCGCCGGATATATTGTCGAATATGAGCCGAGCGAAAAAAGGGAATTGGCTAGCGCGTAGTTCCAGTCGCCGTCCCGGAATCCCGCGAAGAACAGGCCGCTCTTTGCGAATAAGAACGGCCTGAAGAGGGACTCGAAAAACCAGAGTTACGGCTGCAGGATATACGTTCTCTGGTCAACCACCGTTGGGCTGTCACCAGTATAGCCAGTGTAGCTTGAGATGGTCAGGGTTTTGCCGACCTGCGAAAACCCGAGAAGCGTGTTTGTGCCCCAGTCGTCATTCGGGTTGCAAGTATTGGCCTTGCCGGTGCCGAATTGTAAAAGCTGCGGACCAGTGATCCCATCAGGCTTTAGTCGATTCGCATACAGCGGATTGGCTGCTGTATTTGAGCCCACGGCATACCACGTGGCGCTATATGGCACAAGACAGCCGGATGATCCTGGCCCAGGGCTGATCGTCCATACAGTGTAGCCGTCGGTTCCGACAGAAGGCCCGGAGACCGTGATCAATTCTGTTTTGTCATCCGGCCCGAGGTATGTGCCCGCGACAAAGCCATTCACGATTGGACGCGGTGCGAGCGTAATTTGTGGAAAACCCGACGTGATCGTCAGAGCTCCGTCATCCGCGACGTCAAACTGGATAACGACATTGTCGTAGATGATCGTCCCCTTACTCGTCACCACTGGAAGTTGCGTTATGTTAATGGTGTTTGTCGTGCCCGAGAGCGTGGAGTTTTGAACTAACGCACTGGGCGTCTGAGCGCTAAGCCCCAGGACACTCGCAACTAAGGAAAATACAGCCAAGATTGCGGCCCGCGCGATGCGGCCCGGTAAGTCGGAAGTCGTGCAAGCTAACTTCTTGAGACTCTCCTCTTCTGCTAACTTCGAGTTTTGAGAAACTGGGCCCGGGAACTCTGCCACGGATGTGTCTACAACCGGTTAACAGAAGATAAAAGCTCGATGAAAGCTCGGGATGGTAGAGCCGTTTTAGAACGGGTTTTCAGCCAGCTGAGGGCCCGCAGTTAACGCTGCGGGGCCATCTATGCCGGTCGTATGGCGCGTGTTTCTCGCGGCGGATATCCAAACAGCGATCAGGCGACAGCGAAAGCCTGCAAACGGCCGTGAGGCCGGGCATGCGTTCCTACACTGTTGTTTTCTTCGATAGCGGCGCGGCCGCCTCGGCGGAATCTCGCTTCTGCAACTGATCCAGCGCCGGGAATGAGCTGGGCGCGATCACGCTCCGCTGGCTGTATCCCGCTTTTTTGCGCCGCTGTTTAGGTTAGGTAACATTAGTTTCGCGGGAAACATGCCTTGCCGCCCCGCGATGGATTTAGGACTGCTTTTCGCTTGCGCCCAGGCTTGCGGCGACACCTCCGCTGGTCCCCGTAACTGGTTGAAAACAACCACCATGGCTGAAATGAGCCACACCGATTTCTGCAACTTTTTCTGCACTCGCAGGTTCAAATGAAGTAGCTGGTGGAAGAGATGAAAAGGCAAAGAAATCACGAACAGCAAAGCTCCAGGGTTCAGGGCGTCGCTGGGCGGATGGGTAACTCGGAGGTGATTATGAAATACGCAAAGTATGTTGCGCTGCTGGCGATTTTGGCGTTTCCGATGGCGTACTCACAGGCGCAGGTGAGCGTTGGGATCGGCGTGGGACCGGTTGGCGTTGCCGTAGGTCCGGCTCCAATGTGCGCCTATGGCTATTACGGCTACTATCCCTACGCCTGCGCTCCGTATGGATATTACGGTCCAGACTGGTTTGTCGGAGGTCTGTTCGTAGGAGCAGGCCCGTGGTTCCATGGTCCGGGATGGCTCGGACACTGGGGATGGGCAAACGGATGGCGTGGTCGCCCGTGGATCGGTAACCCGGGATGGGGTCGCGCGTGGGGCTATCGCGGCGGATACGCTCGTGGCTATGTTGGACACGGCTACGCTGGACACGGATACGTTGCACGCGGCGGTGGCTTCCATGGGAACCCCGTTCACGGTGGTGGCGGATTCCATGGCGGCGGTGGGTTCCACGGCGGCGGCGGATTCCACGGTGGTGGGCGTCGCTAACAGTTGATCTTGGGGCAAAGGGGGAGAGCCGGCAGCGCCAAGCTGCCGGCTTTTTTGTATTTCAGGCTCGTCCAATCCAGTTCGCAGCGCAATCTGAACCAAACCCTGCGAGGATGCGTCATCCCGAACGCCCAGCGCTTTCCGTAGATCTCCTGCTTTCAGCCGGAGACGGCGAAGACGCGGAGGGATCTGGCGGGGGGCACCTCGTGTTCGGCTCAGGGCAGGCTCTTCGCGCCGCATCCCTTCGCTCGCCTCTGGCTGCTTCTCGCTATCCCAGAAGCCAGGTTTCTTGCTAGAATTGCCGTCGCTTCATCGCAGTAGATCGCCGTGGTAGTAAGATAAAAGGAAACTCTCAGGAGACTGAAACTCTTATGGCGTATGTCATTGCTGAGCCGTGCATCGGGACCAAAGATACCGCTTGCGTCGATGCCTGTCCGGTGGATTGCATTCATCCCAAGAAAGATGAGCCCGCCTACGCGACCGAGGAATTGCTCTACATCGATCCGGTGGAATGCATTGATTGCGGCGCCTGCGTCCCGGTCTGTCCCGTCTCGGCGATTTTTGCGCTCGACGATCTGCCGGAAAAGTGGAAGGACTTTACCGAGCGCAACGCAAAATACTACGGCCGATAGACCGCCCCGCGCCTCTACTTCCTCGCTACGCCCGGGGTGGAACTGAGTCGACAAGTGTTTCTGGACTTGCCTCGCAACCCCGCTTTTATTTTCACGCGATCAGTGTGAGAACATGCCGCGATGCCGCTTGTCGGCATTGCCTTCAATTGCCGCGTCAATCCCGGTGTGTTCCTTCAGGGCGTCCAGAATCCTGATGCGGTTGTGTACGTTCATACGCACCACAATCTCCTTGTGCGCGTCGCCCTCGTGATAATCGATTTCCAGCCAATGCACTTTGGCTTCGGTTAGGGCCGCAGTGCGTTCGTGCGTGAATTGGTAGGAACAGGTTTCGATAGCGGCGTAGGGAATGTTCACCGGTTCATGCTTGGGCATACGGATCTCGATGGCTTTATCGATATCGTTAAAGCTCAGCACCGCCTTGGTTTCCTTCCCTTTCAGATCCGGGACCTTTACGCGGAAGGCATCCTGTGCCGACGCACCGACGGCGGCAATAAGAAGAACCAGGAGGACAGACGAGGAAATGTTTCTCACGTCCCAGATTATATCGGAAGGCCACAGCTCCAAAGCATCCTTGGAACACCTTCTAGCGATTGGTCAAACCGTATGTGACAGCGCCGACCGAACCGCTTAGATCGACAAACGAGGTGAGTCGCTCCAACTTGTGATGTCCGGTCTTGTGGAACATGTAGCTGATGCCGATCACTCCTGCCGTTTCCAATCCGAAATTCGTCGCCAGCAGGGGTGTGCTTGATGTGAACATGCGCGCGATCGGATTCAGTTCCTGGCCTCCACTGGCCAGATTGGCATG
>JASHQK010000432.1 GCA_030039195.1 Candidatus Sulfotelmatobacter sp. | reverse complement strand
AGCCGAGCTTTCGGCCAACCTCGTTTACCCACGTTTGGTCCTGGCTAATGTACTCGCGGCTTCTCCCCTGAAAAACGTAGGCCCGGCTATCCCCGACATTGGCGACGAAGGCCGACTCGTGATTGCACAGCGCTACCACAAGGGTGGAACCCATTCCACGCAGAGCGCTGTCGCGCGTGGCCGCAGCCGACACTTCTGAATGCGCACGTTCGAATGCGTGGCAGAGCGCCGAAAGGTCCCTCTCTGGATTCTGGCAGAAGTAGTCGAGAACCGATTCTGCCGCTAGGCTCGCTGCAATTTCACCCGCCTGAGCACCGCCCATGCCATCGGCAACAATATAGAGGCCGACGTCGTCAGCAAGCCTGAAAACGTCTTCGTTGTTGCGCCGAACGCAACCGATATTCGTGAGGCCAAACGCGCGTAGCATACGAGAAGATGTCATCAAATAGGAGTCATCTTCCCTCTCGGGCGGTTGTCACACGGCGAACTCCAACGCCTTCGTGCTGAACCAAGTATACTGAGTATTTGTTTACCAGCCTGAAATGCTCCTGAAATCGGTGTCCTGAAGATTCCGCTGGACAAATCGCGCGGTTTCGGCTAACGTAGGCTTGGATGAAACCAGTTGACCGGCTCGCCGCAGACCAGCAATCCGAGGGCATCGAGTTTGTTCCAAAGCGAGATTGGGACCGGGCGCAGCAGGAAATTGACCGGCTAGGAAAAGAGAACGAGCGGCTGAAGGAAGAAACCGAGCGACTGCGCCGCGCGTTGGAAGCTGCATTGCGTGCCAGCAAGCGTCAGGCCGCGCCTCATTCGCGAGGCAACCCAAAATCCAACCCGAGGCGACCAGGCCGCAAACCCGGTCGCCGCTACGGTCGGCAGGCGTGCCGCCCCATTCCGACGCGGGCGGATGAACGGATCACCGTTGGCTTGCCGGACCGGTGCCCGCATTGTGGCGGCAACGTGGAGCCGGAAAGCGTCGAGGCGCAGTATCAGGAAGAGATTGTCCGTCGCACCGTAGTGCGCCGTTTCGATATCGCGGTGGGCCGCTGCCGCCATTGCCAACGGCGGGTGCAGGGGCGCCATCGGTTGCAGACCTCGGATGCGGTGGGAGTGGGCCGCGTGCAACTGGGGCCGGAAGCGCTGACCCTGGCCGCCATCCTGAACAAACAGATGGGGCTGTCACTGGGGCATACGCGCCAAGTTCTGTCTTATGGCTTCGGACTGGAGGTCAGCCGGGGAGGGCTGTACCGCGCCCTGGCGCGCATGGCAGGCCGCGCCGAATCCACTTATGACGGACTGCTGGAAGCCGCTCGGCAGGCTCCCGTCAACGGCATGGACGAAACCGGCTGGAAGGTGGGCGGGCGGCTTCAATGGCTGCACGTAGCGGTGAGCGCACAAGTGACCGTGTATGCCATTCTGCCGGGCCGAGGATACGAACAGTCGGTAGTGATTCTGGGGGCCGAATATGACGGGTTCCTGATTCATGATGGTTGGGCGCCTTATTACCGGTTCCGGTTGGCGTTTCACCAAAGTTGTTTGGCCCATCTGCTGAAACGCTGCCGGGAAATGGCGCAGATCGCCGCGCCAGCAGCGCAGGCTTTCCCGCAAGCCGTTGAGCATTTGCTGGAGACCAGCTTGGAGTTACGCGACCGTTTTGAGCGGAGCGAGATCTCCGAGCGCGGCTTGCGCATCGCCACCGGAAGGCTGGAAGCCAGTCTGGACCGGATCCTGGAAACACGGCGCCGCAACGCGGCAAACCATCGTCTGGCACGCCATCTCGCACATGAACGGCTCTGGTTATTCACCTTCCTGCACTGTTCCGGATTGGATGCCACCAACAACGCGGCCGAACGGGCCATTCGCGGAATGGTGATCGCGCGCAAGGTGTGGGGTGGAAACCGCACCTGGGAAGGAGCGCGCACGCACCAGGTCCTCGCAAGCGTGCTGCGCACCTGCTGGCAGCAGGGCAAGGACGCCTTCACTCGCTGCGTGAAGTTGTTGCGGGCGTCGCGCGCCGTGATCCTCGACATCGTGCCCGGAGCGGGCTGACCCCGCCATGCCTGACTCTCTGACCTTTTGCGGTCGCACATTCGGTGGCGACGAACTAGAGTTGATGCGTCAGATCGCCGCAGAGTTCTCCGGCCTCGGAATCACCGAGATCGCACGCACCGTCTGTGAGCTGCTGGCCTGGACACGATCCAACGGAGGGTTGAAGAATCACGAGTGCCGGCAACTGCTGGAGCGGCTGCAGACGGAAGGCCTCCTGCAACTTCCCGCCGTGCGAAAACTGGGTGGGACGGGTCCGCGTCGGCCGGACGTATCGGGTTCCTGCTCAGAACCGGCGACGGTGACCTGCGCCGCCGGCAAATGCGAACCGCTGGAGCTAGTCCTCGTGGAGAGCAAGGCCGACAGCCGCCGCTGGCGGGAGCAGATGGAGCGGTATCACTATCTCGGATGTCGTGTGCCGTTCGGAGCAAACCTACGCTACTGGGTGCGCCATCGCGACCAGGAATTGGCCTTCCTGTTGTGGACCTCGCCAGCTTGGAAGATGCGGGCTCGGGACGAGTGGATTGGCTGGAGTGACGTGCAGCGCCGGCAGAATCTTCAGGCGATTGTCAACAACGGCCGATTTCTGATTCTGCCCTGGGTTCAAGTCAAAGGACTGGCCAGCAAGATTCTGGGGCTGAGCGCACGACAAATGCCACGTGATTGGGAAAACCGCTACGGAGGTCATCCTTTAATGCTGGAGACCCTGGTGGATGCCAACCGTTTTCGCGGGACTTGCTACCGGGCTGCCAACTGGATTCACCTCGGGCAAACCACCGGGCGCGGTCGCATGGACCGGGAGCACCAAGCCCACGGTCAAGCAGTCAAAGACATCTACATTTATCCCCTCGTGCACAACGCGCAGCAACAGCTATGCGGTGATCGCGCACGGTAAACAAATACTACTGCTCCAGGCGCGTGGGGTACCGGCTCATGGTGGCGCCGTCGCTCTGCCGCGAATCGTCGATCTGCTGGATGGCGTTGCGCATCAGCCGCGCATCCCCCGAGTTGAACAGGGAAATCAGGCATTGGATGCGCGTATCGCCGACATACTGTAACTGTTCGTAATACGGGCAATCCATGTAGGTTTCGTGGGCGCACAGTCGGGCCGTGCGCCAGCCCGTTTCGAGGATCCGCCCGATCTCCGGCCCGCCGCCTTCGAAGCGCGCCCGCCGCGTGAAGGGGTAACCCGTGAAAGTGGCGCGCAGGTCATCCACGGTGAGCGGCTCGTCCTTAGTCTGGATATCGAGCTGCATGTACCGCCAGGTCCGGATATCCTGTCGTGAGGTAGGTCTGGTCCAGCAGCAGCACGGCGTGAGTCCGCGCGGGAACCTGCAGCGGCTCGGGCCGCGTGGGAAAGGCCGCCGGCTTCGCGATACCCACGGCCATGCGCACCTTTTGCAGCCGGTCCGGCCGCTGCTCCTCGAAAGGGATGGTCCGCGGTGTCAGCATCCAGCGCGAGTGCGGGTCGCTGGCTTCCCGCCCCGCAGCCACTCCGATCACGGCAGCCGCGGGCCAGGCCGAATCGTCGAAGTCTTTGGTCTCCCAACCCCAGGGATGCCTGGCCGCGTTCACCCGGTCGCCCGGCCCGATGGCGTAGTAGCCGCGCATGTCGCCGCTCGAGAGCGCCACCGGGCTGTAGCCCTCGTCGCGCCGCGCCTTCCAGTTGGCGCCCGTGGCCGCCACCCGCTCCAGATCGCTATCGCCCTCCAGGACGAAGCCGGTTTCGAGCGTCACCTGGGCCTCC
>JASHQK010000431.1 GCA_030039195.1 Candidatus Sulfotelmatobacter sp. | reverse complement strand
CTGCCGCCCGGGCTTTCCGCACTCCCATCACAATCAGGTCCGCTTCGCGGAGTTCGGCGCAGGCAACAATGGCCTCACTGGCCGGCTCCCAGCGCACCAGAAACTGCGGCTCGCTCATGCCATCCGGTTTTCCGAATGTGGGCAACAGTTTCCTCATCCGGCTGCAGATCTCACGCTCGACTTCGGCGCGATGCTGCCAGGGAACAATCGGGACCGCATTCATAACGATCAGATCCGCGGCGTTGTCTTCCGCCAGCGACAGAGCATACTCCAAGGCTGGCTTGGCATCCCCTTCCAAGTCGACCGGACAAAGAATCGTTTCCAGCTTCCATTCCCCCTTGCTCACGCGCGGGCCGATGGTCAGCACGGGGCAAGATGCGGATCGATAGATTCTTTCCGCCGCTGAGCCCAGCATGATCCGGCTGACCCCGCGCCGACCGCGGGTTCCCACGACGACCATCTCGATGCCGTGCTCGCGAATCATGGCAGGAATCACTTCCGCCAGATCGCCGGTCGCCAGCAGCGACGTGCAATGCACATCGCCGATCGAGGAGCGATGCGTGAATTCGTCCAGTCTTTCGGCGGCGTCATCCCAGAGGTTGTCTTGATCGCCCGTCCTGGAACCCAGGACGCGCGGATGCGGCTCGGGAAGAATGACGTGCGCCACGTGCAGT
Organism: Candidatus Sulfotelmatobacter sp.; assembly: GCA_030039195.1. GTDB lineage: Bacteria > Acidobacteriota > Terriglobia > Terriglobales > Acidobacteriaceae > Sulfotelmatobacter. The sequence goes on along the minus strand of JASHQK010000431.1, from coordinate 2,679 downwards.
TTGGATCCGTAGATTCGCGCCAGCCGGAGGGCAAAGGGCAAAGCCCCTTCCGAAGCCGGGGAGAAGTCGGTGGGGAAAAGAATGTCTTTCAGCGAGATGCGGGCGACCTGCGGTAGGGCAGCCATGGCTACCTCCTCGCGGCGCAAGGCTCGGCCGCTAGAGACAATCCATACGTATGCGTATACGCCCGGACCTTTAGTGAAACAGTGATCGCGATCACAAATTGGCGTGATGGTGGCGTCGCTGGACTGGCGCAATGGCGGCAGCGGATCAGGCGGACAACGTCGCGCGTCCGCAAGCTCACTCTTTCGGGCTTCTCCGCCACATGGGCACGCATGGATTCCAGGTGTGGACGTTTTTCTGAAAATCGCTGCCGGACTGTGTGGCGCCCACCGCGCTCAATTCGTCTACTGGAGACTTGAGCAGCTCTGCGATGTATTTCTCGATCTGCTCGCGGACTCTGGGCTCTTTGAGCGCGGCCAGCAGTTCTTGGTTTTCAATGTGGGTAAATCCGCCGCACAGCGGACACTTCACAACGTCGTCATTAATCATTGCCGCCCCTCGCACTTCGCAATCGGCTAAGAAAAATTTGTCAGAAAAATCGGGCTCGGGTAAACGAGCGCAGCGACGCTCCCGCACCGTTGCCACGGCTGACCTTATTAGAGGATGGTCGGAGTGGAAGGGGCAGTGATAAGGGTCGCGTGGGAAGGTGATGAGGATCACGGAATGTGTCAAGAGTGAGAACAAGGATGAAAAGAAGGACGGCACAGCGTCAGTGACCGCGCGCACCCCGTTCCGTGATTGGAACAGTGGCGCCCAATCGTTACTGTTCTGCCGTTTACCTCGCTTCCACTTCCCTGCTAACATCATCTGTTTGCGCTTCACCTCACAGTTAAATCTGTTTGGCGCCTTCATAAAAATTCAGGAGGAAACATGGCAATCAAGGTAGGAATTAACGGTTTCGGACGCATTGGCCGCAATGTGTTGCGCGCGGCGCTGAAAGATCCGAACCTCGATTTTGTCGCGGTCAACGATCTCACCGAACCGAAAACTCTGGCTCATCTTCTTAAGTACGATTCCGTTCTGGGCAATCTGCCGAACCAGGTTTCGGCAGGCGGCGACTCGATCATCGTCGATGGCAAGACTATCAAGGTATTCAAGGAAAAAGATCCGGCGGCGCTGCCGTGGGAGTCGGTCGGCGCGCAGGTTGTGATCGAATCGACGGGCAAGTTCACAGATGCCAATGAAGCCAAGAAGCACCTGCGTGGCCCGGTGAAGAAAGTCATCATCTCGGCGCCGGCAAAAAATGAAGATGTCACGGTCGTGCTCGGGGTCAATCATGAGAAGTACGACGCGAAGAAGCACAACATTATTTCGAATGCTTCGTGCACGACGAATTGCCTGGCGCCGGTCGCCAAGGTGATCCATGACGAGTTCAAGATCGTCAGCGGCACCATGACCACGATTCACTCCTATACCAACGACCAGGTGATTCTCGACTTTCCGCATAAAGATCTGCGGCGCGCCCGAGCTGCGGCGTTGTCGATGATTCCGACCACGACGGGAGCGGCGAAGGCTCTGAAACTGGTGATTCCGGAACTCTCCGGCAAGCTTGACGGATTCTCCATGCGCGTGCCCACGCCCAATGTTTCGGTAGTCGACCTGGTGGTGTGGGTCGAGAAGAAGACGAGTAAAGAGGAAGTCAATGCCGCGTTGAAAAAGGCGTCGGAGTCCGGGCCGCTGAAGGGATATCTCGGCTACGAAGAGCATGAACTGGTGTCGTCGGATTTCAAGGGCGACAGCCGGTCGTCGATCGTCGATGCGCCTTCGACGATGGTGGTGGGCGGCAATTGCGTCAAGGTGATCTCCTGGTATGACAATGAGTGGGGATACTCTTGCCGCGTGCGCGACCTGATCAACTACATCGCCAGCAAGGGCCTGTAATTACAACACTGTCATCCTGAGGCGGGCGCGGTTTTGCCCGCCGAAGGACCTGGGCGAGCCGCGCGAACGCGTAGTGCTTTTTGCGACGCGCAAAACGCGCACCCGGCTCGCATCCTTATCGAGGACAGCCATGGCTAAGCTTTCAATTCGTGATCTTCCGCTCAATGGAAACCGCGTGTTCATGCGGGTCGATTTCAACGTGCCGCTTGATGACGGGCGTGTGATGGACGATACCCGCATCCGCGAAACTCTGCCTACGATCGAATACGCCCTGCGCCACGGCGCGCGGCTAATTCTGGCCTCGCATCTGGGCCGGCCCAAGGGCAAACCGAATCCGAAGATGAGCCTCAAGCCGGTGGCCGAGCGCCTGCGCATGCTGCTCGACAAAGAACTGGCTCGCGGCGAAAACGTTGGCTTCTGTCCGGAGTGCGTCGGCCCGGAAGCAGAAGAAGTCGCCAACCAGCTGGAAAAAGGTCAGACCCTTCTGCTGGAAAACTTGCGTTTTCATGCGGAAGAGGAGGCCAACGACGAGAACTTTTCGCGGCAGCTGGCGAATCTGGCCGAATACTATGTGAATGACGCTTTTGGATCGGCGCACCGAGCGCATGCATCGACCGCCGGCATTACCAAGTTCATGAAGCAGTGCGCCGCCGGCCTGCTCATGGAAAAAGAGTTGAAATACCTGGGCTCGGCGCTGGAACATCCGGAAAAGCCGTTTGTGGCGATTCTGGGCGG
>JASHQK010000430.1 GCA_030039195.1 Candidatus Sulfotelmatobacter sp. | reverse complement strand
GTGTGACCGCTGACGGACTCGGATTCCTGCTCAACGATGAAATGGATGATTTCTCGGCCAAGCCGGGGGTTCCCAACTCCGATGGGCTGATTCAGAGCGCAGCCAACGAGATCGGGCCAGGAAAGCGGCCGCTCTCTTCCATGACGCCGACCATCGTGGCGCACGATGGCAAAACGGTGATGGTGCTGGGTTCGCCGGGGAGCTCAAAAATCATTACGACGGTCGCCAACGTCCTGATGGGCGTTGTCGATTACGACATGAATATTCAGGAATCGGTGAACGCGCCGCGCTTTCATCATCAATGGCTGCCCGACGCGATCATGGTCGAGAAATGGTTTTCGCCCGATACCGTGAACCTGCTCGAGCACATGGGATACACGGTCGAAATCGGTTTGCAGGGGAGTACGCATGTTTCACCCTACTGGAGCGATGCCGAGTGCATTGCCATCGATGAGAAAACCGGCACGCGGGAAGGCGCGAGCGACGGCAGAAATCACGGCAAGGCGATAGGATATTAGAGCTGACTTTAGTTTTCGGTGGTCCGAATAAACCACGAAGGATACAGAGATGCACGAGGAAACCGTTCTTCCGAATACTTCGTGTCCTTGGTGGTCAAATGAACCTCTGGAACGCATATGCTGAAGGCTGTTTCAACGTATCTGTTCGTCAAAGAGCGCCTGCACCCAGGCATTCTCGATGGTGTGGCTCGCAGCGGCGTGCAGGCGGTTGAGATTTTCGCCGCTCGCCAGCATGTGGACTACGCCAATCGCAAGCAGCACGTGAAGGAAATCGCGGAATGGTTCCGCGGCAGCGGGATTCCGCTCAACTCTGTTCACTCGCCGCTCTACGCCGACTACGAATGGGGACGCGCCGGCGCGCCGCCGTTGAATATCACGTCGACGGATCGCGCGCATCGCATTGAGGCCATGGACGAGATCAAGCGTGCGCTGGAAATCGCGGAACAGATCCCATTTCGTTTTCTGGTGCAGCACATGGGCGCGCCGAACGAAAGCTTCAGCGATAAGAAGTTCGAAGCGGCCATGACGTCGATCGAACATCTGCGGGCGTTTGCCAAGCCGCTCGGGGTGCGGATTCTGCTGGAAAATATCCCCAACGAGCTTTCCACTCCCGACAAGTTAGTCGATTTGATTCATCAGGCGCACTTTGACGATGTGGGAGTGTGCTTCGATTTCGGCCACGCGCACATCATGGGTTCGGTGCGCGACGCGTTTGAGATTCTGCGCCATCACATCAAGTCTTCGCACGTGCACGACAATGCGAAAGACAAGGATTCGCACCTGTGGCCGGGACAGGGCACGATCGACTGGAAAGAAGCCATGGACTTGTTGCGTTCCGCTCCGCAAACGCCGCCGCTGTTGCTGGAACTGGAGAGTGACGAGAAGGTAAATCCGCTGGAAAAGCTGCCGAGTGCGTTCGAAAAGCTGGAAGGGGCGTAAAAAGCTTTCACTGCCGAGGTCGCCGAGAACGCCGAGAAAAAACTTTCAAAATCATTAGCGCAGATTTTGGAAAATGCATGCGGCTGAGGTGATCTTCGGGAATATTTTGGTCTTCGTGGCACGCCTGCGCGCTCGGTGGCGAACAGATTTCTAAACTATGTCAGCAACCACGACCATCGCAGAAATTGGCAAGCATGAAGGCCAGGCCGTTACGATCCGCGGATGGCTCTACAACCTGCGCGAGAGCGGCAAACTTTTATTCCCGCAATTTCGTGACGGCTCGGGAATCATTCAGGGCGTGGTTCCGAAAAACGCCGTCCCGCCCGAAGTTTTCGACGCACTGAAAACCCTCACGCAGGAATCGAGCGTGATCGTAGAAGGCAAGGTCCGCGCTGACAAGCGCGCGCCCGGCGGATACGAGCTCGACGTCTCGAACGTGCAGGTCGTGCAGCGCGTCGCGGAATCCGATCCCTACCCGATCACGCCCAAAGAGCACGGCACCGATTTCCTGATGGAGCATCGCCATCTGTGGGTGCGTTCGCAGCGGCAGGCGGCGATTTTGCGCGTGCGCGCCGAGATCATCAAAGCGGCGCGCGATTTTTTGGACGAGCGCGGCTTCACGCTCACCGATCCTCCGATCATCACGCCGGCCGCCTGCGAAGGCACGACCACGCTGTTTCCCGTCGACTACTTCGATGATCAGGCGTATCTCACGCAGTCGGGCCAGCTGTACATCGAAGCGACCGCCATGGCGCTCGGGAAAGTGTATTCGTTTGGTCCGACGTTCCGGGCAGAAAAATCGAAGACGCGCCGCCATCTCACCGAGTTCTGGATGGTCGAACCGGAGGTCGCCTACGCCACGCTCGACGATCTGATGGATCTGGCCGAAGGTTTCATCAGCTTTATCGTGAAGCGCTGTGTCGATCGTCGGCGCGCAGATCTGCAAACGATCGGGCGCGACATTTCGAAGCTGGAAAAAATCGCGCTGCCATTCCCGCGCCTGAGCTACGACGAGGCCGTGAAGATGCTGCAGGAAGGCTTCGCCAAAGGGGCTCTGGAGGCAAACTTCGAGTATGGCGGAGATCTCGGCTCGCCGGATGAGACCTATCTTTCTTCGCAGTTCGAGAAGCCGGTAATGGTGCATCGCTATCCGGCGAAGGTGAAGGCGTTTTACATGGAGCCAGACCCGCAGCGGCCCGATCTCGCGTTGTGCGTCGACGTGCTCGCTCCCGAAGGATACGGGGAAATTATCGGCGGCTCGCAGCGTACAGCGTCGTACGAATTGTTGGTGAACCGGATTCACGAGCACAACTTGCCGGAAGAAGCGTTCAAGTGGTATCTCGACTTGCGCAAATTCGGCAGCGTTCCGCACAGCGGCTTCGGCATGGGCATTGAGCGCGCGGTCGCGTGGATCTGCGGACTGGAGCACGTGCGCGAAACCATTCCGTTTCCGAGAATGCTGTACCGGCTGTATCCGTAAGTCTTTCAACGCCGAGGTCGCCGAGCGCGCCGAGGATGGAACATATTTCTTGACGCGGCGTTCTCGGCGCGCTCAGCGGTGAGAGCAATTCGAAAATTTGCGATGACAACTGCTTCGTCCGTTAGCCCCCGGAAAATTCGCGTGATTGGCGTTCCCCTCGATCTCGGCCAGTCGCGCCGCGGCGTCGACATGGGACCTTCGGCGGTTCGCGTCGCGGGACTCGAAGCACGTCTGGAAGAACTCGGGCATCAGGTCGAAGAGGGCGGCAACGTCGCGGTCCCGATTCCCGAGCA
>JASHQK010000038.1 GCA_030039195.1 Candidatus Sulfotelmatobacter sp. | reverse complement strand
TATCTCGGAACGCTGGTGCGCCGGTTTGGACGGTTGAGGAAAGAATTCAGCGATCTACATAAGAATCCTAAAGGTCCGAATGCGTAGCCAGCGCGTCCAAGAAAATCGCCGATCTTGGGCCGATCGATACCGTCATCTGCCCGACTAACCTGCGGTGAACCTCCCTTCTTCAAACGCAGTAAGGTTTGCACCGTATTGTGCTGCACGAGTGAAGTCGTGCGACTTCCGGTTACCAGTTCCCACTTCTGGCAAAAGCGGCCAGAAGTGGGGCACCCGGCAACCGGCCGGCTGTGGTTTTTGACGACGGACCTCGCCCGTGTTCTCACAGACATCGCCTCCGTAATCGCAAGCTCACCACCAGCTTGCGAACGTCGGCCTCGGGAAAAGGCAACCCGCGTTGGGAAAGCCGACTCTCGCGTCGGGAATGCCAACACGCGGCCCAACAGGATCTAACTCAACCCGTTGAAAAATCGGCGTCTGATGGTTGGCCGTCCAATTGCCTATCCAAGAACGGAATTATTTTCCGAGTGGCGAGGAGGCCACGCAACATGACGAGTCAAGATTGGACGTTCTGGCTCATGATGACCAACTACGCGCTGGCGCTGGTCACAGTCATAGCACTGGTTCTGGTAGCTGGAGCGGTGGGTTGGGACTTATTGGTGAGGAAGGCACACAAAGTGCACACGGTCGAGACTACCGCAGCGGATTGGGAAACGCTGTTGCGCAGTCCCCACAGCTTCTCAGTGCCGGGCTTTGGCCTGACGATGGCCGATGGCGGCGAGAAGGTGGAAGAGCCGAAAGCTTCGGACGAAAAAGAAAAGAAGGAGTAGGCCATGCCATGCCCATTCCTGAAAGAAGGCCGCGCACGATATTGCCATGCTGCTCCGGTGCGCAAGCTGATCCTCGACGGACCGGGAGTGGCTGGCGGGGGTCGTTGCGCTTCGCCGGATTACCTGAAATGCGACTTAGTCGGCAAGGATGAGACGCGGCAGAATCGGTGCCCGCACCTGGAAGAAATCCGCGTACAGTACTGCGGCGTTTCTTCCGTGACCAAACTGGTGCCGTTCAGCGACTCGCAGATTTCCAGCTGCATGAGCAACAGCTACCGTTACTGCGATTCCTATCTGACACTGGCGCGCCCGCATGCCTCGTCGGCCACCGCCAGTTTGCAATATGCTCCCAATCATTTGTGGCTAGACGTGGAGGAGTCCGGCCTGTGCCATGTCGGGCTCGATGGTTTTCTGGCGGATGTGGCCGGCAGCATTGACGGGGTGACGTTTGTGACCCTTCGCGGCACGCACTGCCCGGCTCTTGCGCTCACGATCCATGGCGTCGAGTGGCCTATCACTTTTCCGAATCCGATGATGATCCAGAAAGTGAACACGCGTGTGCGCAGTGATCCGACGCGGTTGGCGGCCGATCCCTATGGCGCCGGTTGGCTGTTTGAAGGGTGGGAACTGCCGGGGCGGACGCGGACCGGCCTGGTCGCGGGAGAACAGGCCGCGGCCTGGCAGGCGGAGGAACGGGAGCGGCTGGCGAGCGAAATCCACGAATTGCAACCGGTGGCCTGCGATGGAGGCGCGCCGGTGCGCGGCGTCGCCCAACTGCTTCCCCGGCAGAACCTGGTTTGTGTGCTGCAGCATTTCTTTTCCAAGCGGGACTGGACTGTGGAGGAATGAGCATGTCGCGGAACTCGGTCGTCTTCGGATGCGGACTCGCCGTTGCCCTGATCGCCGGATGGGTCGCATTTCCGCGGGCGCTGTATGTGAAACAGCAGCAGCCGATCGAGTTCCGCCACAAGATGCATGCCGAGAAATCCGGCATCACTGATTGCGCGCAATGCCACGCTTTTCGCGACGACGGTGAGTTTGCCGGGCTGCCCGCGAATGACACCTGTGCCGGATGTCACTCCGATCGAATTGGAACCAGTCCCGCCGAGGCGAAACTCGTCGACCGTTACATCAAGCCCGGACAACAAACGCCCTGGCTGGTGTACTCACGGCAGCCGACCAATGTCTGGTTTTCCCACTCTGTACATGTGCGGCTTGCCGGCCTCGGTTGCACCGATTGCCACGGCAATTATGGCGACTCGGATCGGGTACGTCCGTACGAAGTGAACCGGATCAGCGGATACAGCCGCGATATCTGGGGACATTCGATGTCGCGACTCGGCCGCGCTCCCGGAGACGGCATGAAGATGAGCGACTGCGAGGACTGCCATCGCCGTCACAAGGTCGAAGTTGGCTGCCTCGGCTGTCATCAATGAAGGCACAAGGATGAAAGTTACGCGACGAGACTTGTTCGTATGGGGCGCAGGCGCAGCGGCGGGACTGGTGTTTACTCCCGTACCGTGGAAGCTGCTGGATGATATTTCCATATGGACGCAGAACTGGCCATGGATTCCGCAACCGACACGAGGGCCCGTTGAAGTCAAGCAGTCGTTTTGCTCGCTCTGTCCGCAGGGCTGTGGAGTGAAAGTGAGGCTGGCAGGAGGCTGGCCCGTCGGCGTCGCGGGTGCGAGCGGCAATCCGGTGACCCGAGGGGCGCTGTGTCCGCTGGCTTATGGAGCACACCAGCTGAATTGGCATCCACAGAGAGTACGCACGGTCCGGCATAAAGCAGTCGCTTCTTGCTGGAGCGAAGCGCGCGCGGCATTTACGAAAGCGTGCGGCGAAGGGTCAATCGTGACGATCGATGGCCAGCCGGGGCGTGCGGCTTCTTTCGTTCTGGCGAGTTTCGCCGAAAAACAGCACGGCAGTTATCGCGTGGCCATGAGTCCGGAGATCCGGGCTCTGTTGCCCTATGAGCTTTGGAGCGGTGTGCCGGCTTCGTCGCTTGGATACGATCTTGAGAATACGCGGACGGTCGTGAGTTTCGGTACGCCGCTGCTCGATGGTTGGGGCATTCCGGGCCGCTTCGCTCGCTTGTGGGCGGAACGGGCGGCTGGAATGGGCGATCCGCAATTGCGTCTGATCCAAATCGAAGATTCGCTGTCGCGCACCGCCAGCCGGGCTTGGAAGTGGATCAATATTCGCAGCGGCTCGGAAAGCGCTCTGGCTGCGGCGCTGGCGCGAGTGCTGATCGAAGAGCGTCTCGTTCCGGCACGAGGGCCCATGCCTAGCCTCGCTGTTTCCGACGCTGGCGCTCAAGCAGGATTGAGCGAGAGTTCCATCCGTGAGCTCGCGCATGCGATGGTAGAACGAGCGCCAGTGCTGGCGATCGCGAATGATCAGAATCCGCACGTCGCGGCATTGAACGTCGTGCTTGGATCGGTTGGCGCACGAGGCGGGATCGTTCGGAGATCGAATCACGCCGAAAAATATCTTCCGGCCGAAGCTGATATTTCCGCTGCTCGCGCCGTGCTGATTGATTCTTCTGTCCCGTGGGATTTCAAACCGCAGACCGAAGCCGAGATTTTCCGCTTTGCGGCTTGGGATGGCGGCTCAAGCAATTGTGACTGGCTGCTTCCGGCGCCAGGATTCCTTGAAGA
>JASHQK010000037.1 GCA_030039195.1 Candidatus Sulfotelmatobacter sp. | reverse complement strand
ACGTCGCCGCGATGCACGTGCTGTCCCACGGTCACGGCAAATCCGGAAAGGTGCCCATAGCGCGTGCTGATGCCGTTGCCATGATCGATCATGATCAGTCGGCCGTATCCCCCCAGCAGATCGGTGTAGGTGACCACCCCGTCCGCCGGCGCCACGATCGGCGTTCCATACGTCGCGCTGATGTCGACTCCACTGTGAAACGCGCCTTCGCCGTTGAAGGGATCAATGCGCTCGCCGAAGCTGCCGGTCACTTGCCCTTCCACCGGCCACAGGTTCGGAGCCGAGTTTGCCCGGAACCAATCCGCCATCGTAGCGTTGCGCGTCAGCCCCAGCGTCAAGCCCACCATGGTTGCCCCGGTCAGCGCCGATGTGCGCAACACGTGCAACTGATCGAGCGACGAACTTACTTCCGAATCATCCACGTGATCGGCCGAGGCGGTCACCAGCGTGGGCTGCGTCTTCAATCCATAAAGCGCCGAAACTTCCCCGGCAATCGAGCCCAGCGACGCCACCTGCACATCCCGCTCTTTGGCGACTTTTTCCAGCTGCGAGTAGCTGGTTCGGAGCTGGTCTTTTTCCTGGCGCAATTCGTTGTAGCGGGAAACCTTCAACAACATGCGTGTATAAGAGCTGGCAATTCCCGTCAGGCTGAGGAATCCGATCGCCGCGCCCACCACAAAAATGTAGAGATAATGCACCGGGATCGAGATCTTGCGCAGTTGCCCGTCGTCTCCGCGCGCGACAAATAGAATGTAAAAGCGTTTCTGCAAATCGCTCCTCGAATTATTGATTCATCAGGTCCGGAACTTCAGGCGACGGTTCTGATGTTGCAGAGCGCCTGTTCGGACTGCCTGACTTTGCTTCGGGTCGCGTCCCATCTTGGCAATGGAACCTCTCGCGCCCGACCTACCCGGAGCCTGAGGCTACGTTCTAACTGCAATCCTAAGCACATGCAGCAGTTAGGCTCACTGAAACTTGTGTGAATGACTGGTTAACGGTAACAAACTCGATTCCCCCTGTCAACGAGACTCAAGGGCTATTTCCGGTTACGGAAGGGGAGGTAACCACAAGTCACCGTCGGACAGGTTACCGTTGATACCTTCCCCTCAAGCGCTCGCATGGGGAGGCGATCGCCCCGCAGAGCGAAGCTCGGCAGCCATCTCGGTGGCCGCGGTTTCGTCCTCTGCACCCTCTGTGTCGCCTGTGGTTTTCGAGTTTCCTTCGTGGTCCTTAGTGTCCTTGGTGATTATCCGATTTTCGGCTGCGAGATTCTTCCCTGCTGCCCTCACTAGCGACAATCCCTGTCCTCTGTTGGTTTCCGAGTTTCCTTCGTGGTCCTTCGTGTCCTTGGTGGGTACCCGATTTTCGGCTGTGAGTTTCTCCTTCGCCCACGGCCCTCTGTGCTCCCCTACGCTCTCTGTGGTTTTCCGGTTTTCCGAACTCGCATATATTTATCTCGACCGTGCCGCTGCCTGAAAAAGCGCTGATCGCCCAGATCCGGCGAATGGCCCAATCCACGGGCCGTCCCGGAGCTTCCAGCGTCCGCGCCGGAATCGGAGACGACTGCGCCGTACTGCGCTTCGCGCCGGGCCAAGATTCGTTGGTCACAACTGACTTTTCCCTCGAAGGCATTCACTTCCGCCGCGACTGGCATCCGCCCGAATCCGTCGGCCATCGCTGCCTTACCCGCGGACTCAGCGACATTGCCGCCATGGGCGGCGAGCCGGTCGCCGCATTTCTTTCTCTCGCTCTTCCCCGCAGTCTGCCCCAAGCCTGGGTGAGCCGCTTCCTGGGCGGACTGGCGACCCTTGCCCAAAAACATGGAGTCTTGCTCGCCGGCGGCGACACGGCGGAATCACCCGACGGCGTTCTGGCTGACATCGTCCTCGTCGGCACCGTGCCCAAAGGCAAAGCCATCCTTCGCTCCGGAGCCCGTCCCGGCGATCGTATCTACGTCAGCGGAGCACTCGGCGCCTCCGCCGCCGCCGTCCTCCAATTTCAGAGCTTGCGCCATCCCGAACGCCCGCGCTTTCGCCCGCGGGCGGAGGGATCTCGCGTGGAGCGAATCCGTCCAACGGGAAATGAAACCTTGGTTGCCCCACCCTTGGCGCGTTCTGTGCGACAGGGCGGGGATTTTGACGTTCTCAGATCGGGAAACAAACCCACTCCCCGCTTCTACCCGCGCCACTTCTATCCCGAACCGCGCCTCGATCTGGGCCGCATCTTGCGCGAAAAACATCTCGTCACCGCCATGATCGATTTGAGCGACGGACTCTCCACCGATCTCGCCCACATCTGCGAGGAAAGCAAAGTCGGCGCAGAAATCTCGGCAGATTTGATCCCACGCGCCCGCGTCGGCAAGGCCGCCCGCGAAGTCCCGCTCGACCTCGCTCTCCACGGCGGCGAAGATTACGAACTGCTCTTCACCGCGCCCCCGAAGAAGCGAATCCCTTCGCAAATTGCCGGAGTCCCGCTTACCTGCATCGGCGTCATTACGCGCTCGTCTCTGCCCGCAATTTTCCTTCGCGATGCCGAAGGCGTATCGCATCTCGTCGCCCGCGGCTGGGAACACTTCCGCTAGATGAAGTCATGTAGGGACAGCCGCCCCCGTGAGCCTTCAACAGGGCGATCTCTGCGGTTACTTCCGTTACCCTCAGTAACCTTCCCCATCGTGATCTGCCCGACTAGAGTTGCTTTATGTCTTCCAGCAAACTGTCTCTCGCCGCATTCATTTTCGTTCTGGTCGTGGCCGCCTCCGCCGAAAAGAAAGCGCCGCCTCCGCCGCCCGCTCCGGCTCATCCGCCCGTGCCCGCCGTGACCGACGAGCTCATTCACAAGCAGTTTGGCGACAACTGTTCGCTCCTCGCCGGACCGCCCCAGTTTGTTGGCGATCTCGATGGCGACGGCATCGACGATCTGGTCGTGGCCGCGCGCTGCAAAAATCCCATGGCCGACCGCGATCAATACAACTTCGTGGTCGCCGATCCCTATGACAGTTTCTTCGGCTTCGGCAACGTGAAGATCACCTCGACCTTCGCCTCCGACGAGCCCGAACGCCGCGGCGTCGTTCTGCTCATCATTCACGGTGCCGGCAAAGACGCCTGGCGCGCCGATACGCCCAAAGGGAAGTTTCTGCTCATCAATCTGCCTTTCGAATCTTTAGCCGTCAAGAAGCTCGCCCTAAGAAAGCGCACCACGCTGGGCATCTATATGGAAGAACACGGCGAGGGCGAGGGCACCTCTTCAGTCATCTTCTGGGACGGAAAGAAATACCGCTACCAATCCCTCGGCTCAACCATGGAGTGAAGTTTGAGCGTGGAGGCGCGGACGCCTCCCGCCCTGAGCGTAGTCGAAGGGTGTGTAGGGGCGGACGCATTCGTCCGCCCCGAGGAGCGAAGCGACGAGTCCAGTCACTCTCGAAGGCGCGGAAACTCTGCCGTCCCCACGCGCTCCACATTCGCTTCGGCAAACTCGCACGCGCGATCCATCGACCTCTGCAACTCGGCGTTATACCGTTCCAGATCTTCGTCGCTTGCCTCGGCTGGCACGCGAATCAATGTCGCACAACGCAGCAGCACCCGCGAAAACGGTTTCGGAATCATCATCCGGTCCCAGCTATTCAGCACCCACGCCTGATCGACCGCCACATGAAACGCGCTGATGGCCACGCCCGACGACCGCGCCAGCGCCGTCGGTCCCGGCTTCACTGTGTGCCGCGGCCCGCGCGGCCCATCGAGAGTAAACGCAACCGTCCAGCCGTCTTCCAGCGCCCGCCGCAGCCCGAGCAGAGCACGCACCGCATTGCGGCTCGACGATCCCTTCACCGCAACGAATCCAAATTTGTGGATGATCCGCCCCATGTATTCGCCGTCATAACTATTGCTGCTCATGACGCGAATGCCGCAGCCGCGAAACAGATACGTCGCCGGAATAATCGACGAATGCCAGAACGATCCGATCAGCGGACGCTGGCAAAACGTCTGCTGCGAGTCTTCCTCCCCCGACATGCACACGCGCAGCGTCGGCCCGATCAGCCGGATGAACCAGTATCCGAAGAAGATGATGAGGCGCAGCACGATCCGCTGCCGGAGGGTGTATTTCTGCGTGTCCCACGCAGGTTGCGGAGTCTCGACCGCCGGCGGAGTCTGAACTTCAGCCACGAAGCTATTGTAATGGGAAGGCAGTCCACGCCCAGGATCGCGAAACCCGGGCGCCGCCGGGGGTGCCCCATGTCTCGCCGTCTTTGCGAGACATGGGAACCGCAGAATCCATGTAGGGACAGCCGCCTCGGCTGTCCGGCCGAGCGCAGTTCGGCAGTTTCAGTTCTCCAGATACGATTCCACCCAGCGCTTCACCGTCTGCCGCCGCTGGTCGTTGAGGTCGAACTTGATTCCCATCGACTTCGGCTTCTTCCAGCTGACGTTCGCCTTCAGAATCACCCTCGGCATCGTCATCAGGGCAAACGAAACTTCCACGTTCGTCCCGACCGAGAAATCCTCCGGACTCTTCACCGACATTCCGCCCGAGCTCATCTCGATGCTCGAGGCGACCGCGCGCCGTCCATCGCCGATGAGCAGAACTTCCGTCATGATCGGAACCCGCGCGTAGCGCCGGAACTCATGCAGCACCAGCATGCGCGTCGCCCGGATCAGTTTCAGCGCCGTCGGCCGCTCCAGCGGCTCAGTGAACATGGCATTAATGCCGTACTTCGAATAGCGCATCGCCTCCTGCGCGTTGCCCCCCACGCCATAAATCACGCAGCGGCTGTTCGACCGCGACCCGCGCGCCGCTTCCATCACCGCATCGGCGCCGTCGCCCAGGCCGAGCACGCACGCCTCAAACTTCTCTTTCGCCAGCCGCTCGGCCGCGTCGCCATTCAGCGACACCGTCTCAATCCCGAACTGGCGAAAGCATTCCGTCAGCAGCGCGCGATACGGATCGCTCACACCCACGACCGCGGTGCGGGCTACCGCCTTGCGTGTGATTGGGGGAACGACAAGAGGCGAAGTGGGGGAGGAAAAAGTGTTGTCCATAATCTCTGCGGATGACTCCACTTTCCGAAACGCCATTCTCCCCCAATGGATGCCCGTGAAAAGGGCACAAAAGACCCTCCAGACGCCGTGTTCCACGGGCCATCCGGCGCACGCGTCGCTGGCCACTCGGCCCATGTTCCCGAGGACATTCCGGCCATGTCCAAAATCCAGCCGCATTTCCCCCACCCCGCGCAAACGGACATTACCCATTGACATGTAGGGACAGCCGCCCCCGGCTGTCCGGTCGAGCGCCGCTCGACTGGGGGCGCCCCGTCCTCCTCACGTTTTTGCGAGAGCGTGGGGACCTGGGGTTTGTGTAGGGGCGGGCGCATTCGTCCGCCCCGCTCGCGTAGCGAGCGTGATGGGGGTGCCCCATAGCCTGCCCTGAGCGAAGTCGAAGGGTCTCGCCGTCTTTGCGAGACATGGGAATCACAGAATCCACGTGGGGACAGCCGCCCTCGGCGACTGCCCCACCCGCTCGTTCTGTCCCCCGTTCGCAACTTCTCCAACTCGTTACTTGAAGGGAGCTTCGATTTCTGCTTGAATCGTGCGGCGTGGAGGCCCCGTGAAAATCTATAACGCCACAGGCTATCTCATAATTCTTTTTTATCTGCTGGCCTGCGTGTATTCCGCCCCTGCTCACATGGGGCCCTGGACCGGACTGTTCATCGGCGCGGTTTATTTTCTTTTTTGCTGGTTCCTCGGCGGCTTGTATCTGGCGGATGTTCTTCATCTCGGAATCGCTCATCGCTCCCTGGACTACAAGGAATGGTTCGTCAAAGCAGTGACGATCGTGAATAACACCTTCGCGATCTACGTGAATCCCATCACCTGGGTGAATCGCCATCGGTTGCATCACAAAAATTCGGACCATGATGGGGACCCCAATAAAGTTTCCGGCGATGGTTTTTGGCGGACCCTGTATCTCTGTCTCTTGCCATATCGGTGCCAGGAAAATCTGGCCACCGACGATATATTGCAGTCCCGGACCTTCCGGGCGGTGGCGAGTCCGGTGTTTGTCGTCCTTGCACAAACCGCAACTTTTTGTCTCTTGTGGAAGCTGGTTGGAAGTCTGAAATTCACGCTGGTGATGTGGCTGGGAGCGCGAGTTTTTGGATGGTGGGTCAATATGGTTCAAAACTATTGGACCCACACTCGAAAATTCGGATACCGCCGCTATGACGATGAGCGCGACAATGCGATGAACATTGGCGAATGGCTACCGGTGACGGCGACCTTCAGCGCCTGCCTGCAGAATAATCATCACCACTATCAGACTCTGTTGCGGCTCAGCCACGACGAATCCGAATACGATTTTGGATATTTGACGGTCAAGGCGATGAAGCGTCTGGGATTGGTGAAGGCTACGGCAAAGGGTCTGATAATTCCGAAAGACGTTGCACTGGCCGCGCTGGACTTTTAAAGCGCTGCATTTTCTTTTTGCAAGGCGATCTTTGGCCTTCTCACAAAAGGATCGATCGTTTGCCTAAGAAAATCAGGGGCAATCTCTTCCCCATCCAGGCCATACTGTTCCGGCCATTCCTCGGGATAGTAGTAAGTTCCGAAAAATTTATCGATCCAAGGAAAATGGATGGCGAAGTTCTTGTCGATGCCCTCTTTTTGCGACGTATGGTGCCAGTGGTGATATCGGGGCATCACTAAGAACTTTTCCAGCCACTTCGCGTTTGGACCAAAATTGCAATGCGTCCAGGTCGCATGAAGTGTGACAAAAATCAGATACGCCAGAATGATCGATTGCG
>JASHQK010000429.1 GCA_030039195.1 Candidatus Sulfotelmatobacter sp. | reverse complement strand
AAAGAATCCCGCCGACCTCCGAAGCGGGCAACGAGTTCAAATACAAACGCGGCTCGAAAACGACTCATTAGCATACGCGCGAGAAAGGAATACCGCCCCTATGATCACAGCCGCCGAAATCCGTGATGCTCTCGAAGAACGCTATCCAGAGGTGACCGACCTTGAGTTCAACATCAAACATTCGGGCTTTGCGCCGCGGATGGCACCAGGAGCAGCATCGCACGTTGTTCGGCACAGTCGTCGAGGGCTAAACCCGAAAACGCCAGGCTGATGGCCATTGCCATGAACATTTCACTAGCTAGCTTCTGATTATCCGGTTGCTTCAGCAAAGCACCAGATGTTGCGCAAAGACTGGATCGACGCCTCTAGAGCTTGCGGTTTGCTTAAGCAACCGGATAATCAGAAGCTAGCTAGTGGGGGTACCCGACAGTGATCACAGCCGCCGACAGAAAGGGAACAAAGGATAGTGACCGACGGAATGCACAACCGCGAAACCATCTTGCATTGCTCTGGTCGCAAGCAGATAGTGGAGGGAACATCTGGGCGAAGATGAAATCAAAGCCGGTGAATGCTGAAAGACCACCGAAGGCCCGCTTCCTACCCCACGAGGAAGTCCCCGTCGTGCTGCCTATTCTCAACGAATCTCTTTCGCTGCTGGAACTTGCCACGCTGCGGCTGTCTCCCATCTATTATGGCTCGGGCGTTCCTGCCGGAGACGGAACGGCGGTGGTCATCGTTCCAGGTTTCCTTGGTCTTGACCTGATCCTATTTGAGTTCCACGCGTGGCTTTCCCGTATCGGCTACCGCCCGTACTTCTCCGGGATGGGTCTGGCTGCCGAATGTCCCAACATGCTGGCGCAAAGGCTTTTGTCGACCATCGAGAGGGCATACGCAGAAACGGGACGAAAGGTGCACTTGGTCGGACACAGCCTGGGTGGGATTTTCGCTCGCTCTGCAGCGGTCCGAATGCCGAACCGCATTGCGTCCGTGACCACATTGGGCTCTCCGTTCCGCGGGCTGGTGGTGCATACCTTTGTGCTCACGCTCGCCAACCTGGTTCGGCACCGCATCCGAGCGAGCTACCCAAAGCTGCCACAGAGATGTGCCACTAGTCGGTGCTCGTGCGCGTTCGCGGGTTCTCTGCGCCGCAAATGGCCGAGATCAGTGGCGCAAACTGCCATTTACACTCCTGATGATGGGATCGTCGACTGGCGCTACTGCCTCACGGGCGATCCGAGGGTCGATGTAGAAGTCGGTGGCACACACGTTGGGCTTATCGTCAACTCGACAACCTACCTCCGCATAGCTGAGCGCCTAGCCGAGCCAAGACCGCGCGGTAGAAGAAAGTGCTCTGCAAAATAGCGCCCCCTAATGCATTCCCTTTGGCGGTCGCTTTCAACGTGAGATCTGAAACCCCAGTCAGGGGTCCCACAGCACGCCTAGAAACTTCACGCACGAGAACCGGGAGACCGCGGAGACACCTGCGGTCTCAAGCGGCGGCAGGTCGGCGGGTGAAGGCCCAGGCCGTACGGCCCGCGTGCACATCTGCGAGGAATCACACTGCGGCGTAGTACTGCAATAACTCACGACAATGTCAGCCTCGTGATTGACCTTGCGTAGCTTTGCACCTAACATTTCCGCGTGATGATTCGCCATTTCCGCTGGTTGCTGTTCCTCGTCGCAACGATGGCAATCTCGAAATTCTGTTTGGCGGCCGATCACATTCTTTTCTTGCGGATTGCTCTATCGGAGGCGAGGTTATTCATATCGAATGCCGACGGCTCTGGCGAGCGAGCCCTCACGCAGTCGGGAGCGCTTGACTACAACCCGGCGTGGTCTTCGAATGGGGATTGGATTGTGTTTACTTCGGAACGTCGCGGATCAGCCGATCTCCATCGTATCCACACTGACGGAACTGGCCTCGAACGACTGACCGACGACCCCGCCTTTGACGCCCAAGGGTCTCTGTCACCCGACGATCAGCAAATGGTCTTCGTCAGTCACGGGCCGCCGGAAGAGCGAATCTATGGGTGCTGGACTTGATCACGCGCAAAGCTAGGCCGCTGACCGTCTTTGGCGCGTTGATCTCCCTTTTCAGTCGAGCGACTGGCCGCCCTACGGCTGATTAGCTGGATTAAGGCCGAGATTTTGTTTCAAATAGCATGACATCAACCACTTGCCGACAAAACAAAGCCCGCACGGAGGCACCTGAGGAATGGTCGGAAAATCGCGGCTTGGACGCGTTTGGCGACCACAGCAAAGGCACGTTTATGACACGGTATCCAGCGCTAGTTCAGTTCCATCGCCAAGATTGGCTTTAAACGAACCCAGCTCACGAAATCGAAGCCTGTCCTCAATGAGCGCTATGGCCAGGCGGCGAGCCGAACGTTAGCCAATCGGCCTCTGGCTTCTCATTCAGCAAGAAAGATGATGTTACGACCTTAACGGTGCTACCATTTCGTCCACTTTGGGCTGAGGTGTGCCAATTGCCATTGGCCGGATGAGGGCTAATCGGCTGAAGCGCGTGTTTACCCTAGGAGCAAATTCGGCGCGAGGGGAACAACCCAATCATGTTCTACCTTGTTCAGCTCAAACAGGTCCTGAGAAGGTTCGCCAGAGCACCGGTGTTTACCGGAGTGACCTTGATTACGTTGGCTCTCGGTGTGGGTGCCACCACTGCCATATTCAGTGTCGTTGAGGGTGTGCTGCTGAAACCGCTCGACTATCCAAGCTCCGACCAGTTGATTGGCGTATGGGTTAAGGCGCCGGGATTGGGGATTCAGAAAATGGCCCTGGGACCGTCCATCTACTTCATCGATCGGGAACAGAGTGCGACGCTTCAGGACATAGGCGTGTATTGGAGTGACTCCTTTAGCGTGACCGGCACGGGTGAACCGGAGGACGTGAGGGGCCTCATTGTTACCGATGGCACGCTTCCTATCCTGGGCGTGAATCCAGTGCTGGGACGACTGTTCAGCCATCAGGACGACACGCCAGGCTCACCGGAAACAGTCTTGCTCTCGTATTCATATTGGCAACAGAAGTTTGGCGGAAGCGCGTCCGCAATCGGCCGTTCGATCATTGTTAGTGCCAAGCCACGAGAGATCGTCGGAGTTCTTCCAAGGGATTTTCATTTTCTTGACGAAAGGGATCCTGCGCTGATTTTCCCGATGCAGTGGGATCGGAACAAGACGAAGCTCGGCAACTTCAGCTACAAAGCAATCGCCCGCTTGAAACTCGGTGCGACGCTTGCGCAGGCGAATGCCGATCAGGCGCGCCTGCTTCCGGTTGCCATTCATAGTTTTCCCCCATGGGAGGGATTCAGTGCCGAAGATTTTGAAAAGGTCCGGCTCGGGCCCGATCTCCACCCGCTGAAGCAAGACGTGATTGGCAACATCGGTGCTGTGCTGTGGGTGCTAATGGGATCAATCGCCATCGTTCTACTGGTAGCGTGTGCGAACGTTGCCAACCTGCAGCTCGTGCGAATCGAAGGGAGGCGGCAGGAACTGGCCATTCGATATGCGCTCGGTGCCGGGCAGGGACAGATTACCGCGGCAATTTTGGTCGAAAGCCTCATTCTGGGGCTCACGGGGAGCATGCTGGGACTGGCACTCGCGTTTGGGGCATTGCGGATTCTGGTTGCTATGGCGCCGACAGGACTGCCGCGCCTGCATGAGATCACAATCGATGTTCCGGTGCTCCTCTTTACGGTGGGGATCGCGCTATTTGTCAGCTTTGGGATCGGCATGATTCCGGCCATCAAGTACACTCGCACTGACCTGCGAAGCGCACTCAGCGAGTCCGGACGTGGGCAGAGCCAGAGCCGCGAACGCCAACGTGCGCGCACAGTGCTTGTTGCCGTTCAGGTGGCACTTTCACTCGTACTGCTGATCTGTTCCGGCCTGATGATCCGGACGTTCCGGGCTTTGGTAAACGTGAATCCCGGGTTCGCACAGCCTAGCACACTCGAGACTTTTCACGTGTACGTTCCCAGAGCCCAGATCCCGGACACACAGCGTGAACGGGTGGTTCGTCTCGAGCAGCAAATTCTAGAGAACATAGCATCGGTCCCAAGTGTCTCGTCGGTTGCGATAACCAGCGAGGTGCCGATGGACGGAAACGACTATACGGATCCGATCTTTGTTCGCAACCGGACTTACAAGGAAGGCGAGATTCCGCCGCCGCGGCGTTTCAAATTCGTTTCACCAGGACTCTTTACCGCAATGGGAATGCCGCTGATTGCCGGTCGAGATCTGACCTGGAGCGAAACCTACGAGAAGAGACCGGTCGCCATTGTTTCAGAGAATTTAGCCAGGGAGTATTGGCACGACCCGGTTAGCGCTTTGGGCAAGCAAATCCGCGCAACCAGTGCCGATGACTGGCGAGAGATCATCGGAGTCGTGGGGAATATTCACGACGAGGGGCTCGATAAGCCTGAGTCGAGCGCTATCTATTGGCCCCGCATTCAGGATCGCTTTGACGGGGAGCAGGAATTCCTCCTGCGCGGAGTTGCATTTGTAGTTCGCTCTCCGCGAGCTGGGTCTGCCTCATTGGTGAAAGAGCTTCAGCGCGCGGTGTGGTCAATCGATTCCGAAATGCCGTTGGCCGATCCCACCACCGTCGGTGAGCTATACACCAAATCGATGGAACGGACGTCGTTCACGCTCGTCATGCTCTGCGTGGCCGGAAGCATGGCCCTGATGCTCGGGATCGTCGGCATATACGGCGTCATCTCCTATTCTGTGTTTCAGCGCACGCGTGAAATCGGCATTCGCATGGCTCTGGGTGCCCAGCCGAGGGAGCTTACAATGATGTTTGTTAAGCAGGGATTATGGCTGACCGGCGCCGGCATCGCATGTGGCCTGGTCATGGCATTCGTGGCGATGCGTCTGATGTCGTCACTCCTGTTCGGCGTGAGCTCCAGAGACCCGTGGACCTACGCCGGGACGATCGCGTGCGTTGTTGCCGTATCCTGGCTCGCATGCTATCTGCCCTCGCGCCGGGCGGCCACGGTCAATCCCGTTAACACGCTGCGGGTCGAGTAGCAAGCAGTTACTGGCCTAGGGGCGACTAGGGGTCTTCCCCCTCCTCGTTTGATTCTGGAATTGCCAGCTGCTTATTGCTGGTGCAGCCGGTATACCTTCTGACCCCCCTTGTCACCTGACATCGCGGATCAGCACCACGTCTTGTTTTGGTGTGCCACGACTCATGACAAGCCGTTTGCCGTCTCGTGACACGTCGAAATCATCAATCTCTTCGTTGTTGAAATGGGTGATCTGCTTCGGCGTCCCTCCCGCAATCGACTGGCTCCAGAGGTTCGAGACGCCGCCTTCGCTCTTGCTGTAAAGAAGCGAGCGACCGTCAGCGGCCCACCGAAACGCCGTTAGTTCTCCGTTCGGAATGTCGAAACGCTTCGTCGGTGGCCCACCTTCGAACGCCATGATTGCGATTCCACGCGGGGGACTTGCCGCAGCGTCTTCGTACGAGTAAGCGATCGTTTTTCCGTCAGGCGAGACAGTCGGACGATGTGCATCTGTATCGGTAAGCCGAACGGCATTGCCGCCTTCCATGGAGACCTTCCAGACTCCCTTCTCCGCGCCCCACCTCCCGAAAACCACCCACCTTCCGTCCGGCGAACAGTCCGAGCGGTGATTTTGAAACGGGCTGTTAGTCAACTGCTTAGGGTTGTTGCCGTCGCTGTCCATCCTCCAAATCTGGTAACTCCCCGAGCTAGCTGAAGAAAAAACAATGTAATGGCCGTCCGGTGAAACCCGAGGGTAGAAGCTTTCGCCGTTCGAGGTAAACTGCTTCCGGTTGCTTCCATCCGCTCCCATCAGCCAGATGTTCCCGTCCACATAGCTAGAATAAGCAACCCTGCCGTCCGGGCTCCACGTCGGCCAATCCCCACTACCGTCCGATGTGATCGGTTTGGCGCTGTCCAATGCCGCCATGGGCGCGACCCAAACATCGAACGGCCATTCCGTTTGCACCGTCGCTACAACGCGGGAATCGGCAGTTACGCTGACGTTGCCGTAGTAGTTCAAATCACTGGTAATCCTGCGAACTTCACCATTCGCATACGAGACGTACACGATTGGCGCTAGCCCCTGCGCCCGCTCTTGCGTATTGCCGACCAACCCTCGGCCGTCGGGAACCCATGCTAAGTCCGCAACCCCACGCCACCGCTTCTGGGTTAGAGGGCGCTCTGCCCCGCCTTGGACGGGCACTTCAACCAGACTCGCATACGTGACACCTGCTTCGAAGTTGTCAACACCCACGGCAATGGTTTTTCCGTTGGGTGACCAAGCAACGGTGTCTCCGAAGTCGTTAGGCCATTTGCGGACGGCCAGTTGCTTCTCCCCGCTGCCGTCCTCGTTCGCTATTATCAGTGCTGTCTCGTTCCTCGCTTCGGAGTCCCGCAGGAATGCCACTCGCTTTCCGTCCGGCGACAGCGTCACCGGATTAACAAAATACCTTCCGATGTTCACATCGACGATCAGCCTTTTCTTGGTTCCTCCCAGCACGGGCATTTTGTAGAGGACTCCACGTGAACTGCTCTTGCTTTCCGACTGCGTAACATAAAGGAAGTCTCCGTCACGGGAGAAAGTCAGCCCGCTATAACGCACGTCGGCGGCAGGGACAATCTGTACGTCGCTCCCAGTTCCGACCTGCCGCACCCAAAGAGTTTCCCTGTCGATAGGTTCCCCGCCGATATCTTCCCCGCCGACGTACGAAACATCACCCGTGGCATACGCGACGTATCTCCCGTCCGGCGAGATGGCCGCTAATGTCACCTTGCCGCTGGTGGTTAGTTGTGTGATTTCCGTTTTCTGGAACGGCGCGGCCTTCGGGGCAAGCAAGTTATAAACACCCGACATGATTCCCGCTAGCGCAACGAGGAGGGCACCGACACCAACCCACAGCTTCAGCTTCCGTCCGGCTGGAGAAGCAGTTCTCGTAGTTGCGGTCTTCCCGCTCTCCGTGTCCCGCCTCAGTCGCTTCAGATCGGCCCTTAACTCGGCGGCAGACTGGCAGCGAACGTCACGGTCTTTCTCCAGAGCTTTGTTGATGATCCGTTCAAGTTCGGCGGGCACGTCGGGGTTTAACCGCACAGGAGCTACGGGAGCGCGTTCCAGAATAGCGTGGAAGATCAACGCCGAAGTGTCGCCCCGGAATGGCAGCGTTCCCGTACACATCTCGTACATCAGTGCACCAAACGAGAAGAGGTCAGTGCGAGCATCGAGTTCCTTCCCCCTAACCTGTTCAGGCGACATGTAAGCGACTGTTCCTAACGCACTGCCGGGACTAGTCAGATGTTCCTCAGATTCGATGGTTGGGGCGCTCATGGCAACACTTTCTGGCTTGAGCGACACCTTCGCCAGCCCGAAGTCCAGAATCTTCGCTTGACCCCTGTTCGTGACGAAAATGTTCGCGGGCTTAATGTCCCGGTGAATGATTCCCTTGGAGTGTGCTGCATCCAATGCATCCGCGATCTGGATGCCCAGATCGAGTACCGTTTCGATCTCCAGCGGCTTGCCTGCGATCATGTGACGGAGGGTCTGCCCTTCCAGCAGTTCCATCGCGATGAAGGTTCGTCCATCGGACTCGTCGATCTCGTGGATCGTGCAGATGTTCGGATGGTTCAAGGAGGATGCAGCCTTGGCTTCGCGCTGGAAGCGGCTAAGAGCCTGGGCGTCGTTGGCGAGTTCGTCGGGAAGGAACTTGAGTGCGACGTGGCGACCGAGCTTCAGGTCTTCGGCTTCATAGACGACACCCATTCCCCCGCCTCCAATCTTGCGGAGGATGCGGTAATGGGAAACCGTCTGCCCTACGGGTTGGGACGGGGTAGCCACTGGGATGAAATGTTAGGTGGGGGTAGTAGGGAAGGTCAATGTTGGGAATTCCAGAGTCGCGGATTGCTGCAACAGGACGGACTCCCAACCGACGCAAACTGGTAAAACAGCTGTAAAATAATCGCCGTTTTTCGGATCGAATCGAGAGATCAGCGTGTAATGGAGGTTCACATGACGGCACGAATTCAATCGCTCGCGGCTGGTTCGTCAAACGATCCCACCGTAAATGCGATTATCGACTTCTCCAAGCAGGGTTTCGGCGACACGCAAATGTTCGGTCTTTTGGCTCGACGCCCGGAGCTTCTAAAGCGAGCTGCCGCTATGTTTGCGTACTTTGTCGGCGGTCAAGGCGGTCTAATCGAACCCGAACTTCTCGAACTGATGCGGCTCCGTGGGGCAAACCTGAACGCTTGCACCTATTGCGCTACCGTGCGCCTGCAACCCGTTGCCAATTCGGTCAAACCAAAGGAACCAGCACTTGGGCTGAGGGACATCAGCGGAATGACGAAGCCGCAGGCGGTCGCTGCACTCAAGGACACACTCAAGAAAGATAAGCTGACGCCACGTGAAGCGGCGGCGATCACTTTGGTGGATCGGATCGTCACTGATCCCCACAGCGTCGATGACAAACTGTTTGCCGAACTGAGGCAGCATTTCAGTGAGGAAGAGATCATTGAACTGATCTGCGCCAGCAGCCTGTTCACGTGGGCGGGAACGCTGAACACGGCACTGTGCGTTGAGACAGGAGCCGACAGCCCTTACGGCAGCAAGCTGGCATACGCAAGCTGACGCCTTTGTTGTCGAATCTCAACCGGGTGACGGGTGGGCACTTCGCAAGGCCATGAGCCTCGGATAGAATCATGGTTGCCACACTCAACCACCACTGGCCAGGGACGGAGTTGAACCGCCGACGCCAGCCTTTTCAGTCTGTGGTGATCCAACACGTTCAACAACTTGCAGGTCTCGGACGGCTGCGTAAATACTTGGAAGTACGTGCGTCCCGATTGTGGGTTGCGGAGTATGCACTTAGAGATCTTGGGGACATGAGTGCAATCAACAACGATCCAAACGATGAAAGCTGTCGCGGCTGCGGGATGGGGTACTCTCGTTGACCGCGGAGGTCACCAGCGGACTGCTGGCGATGGTCGACGCGGTGAAGTCGGTGAGCTGTTTCCCTGGCGAACCGTCGAGATGTTGAAAGGGGGCGACGCTTCAGCCAGAGCCTTAGCGGCTACGCCTTGTCGATCACGAAGTGCTCGAGAACCAGAGCGTCCATTTCACTCTTCGAGAAGGTATGAAAGGCATTCGCCGGCGTGTTGACGATAGGCTCACCCTTCAGGTTGAACGATGTATTGAGCAAGACAGGCACTCCCGTGGCCTGGCCGAAGCGCTCGATGAGCTTGTAATACCGTGGACTGCGAGAGCGGAATACCGTCTGCAGACGCCCCGTGCCATCCACGTGCGTAATCGCAGGAAGGGTCGCTTTCTGGTTCTCTCTCACGGGCACGACGTAGAGCATGTAGCGCGCGGGAAAATGTTCGGCGGCATTCGGCAACTCGAAGTATGTTTCCGCATATTCGGCAAGGACCGACGGTGCAAAGGGACGATAGGGTTCCCGGAATTTGATTTTTGCATTCACGATGTCTTTCATTTCCGGATTGCGGGGATCGGCCAAAATGGAACGGCTGCCGAGTGCACGCGGTCCCCACTCAAAGCGGTCTTGCGACCAGCCGACCACTTTCGCATTGATCAGGCGGTTCACGACGGCGTCGAGTAAATGGTCCTCGTCCTCAAAGCGCTGGTGCGGGATGTTATTCTGCCGAAGGAAATCGCCAATTTCGCTGTCGGAATTTGACCTTCCCCAGTATGCATGTTCCATGCGGAAGGTGCGAGGCTTGCCAAGTAGAGTGTTGTAAACCCACAAAGCCGCTCCTAATGCACCGCCCCCGTCGCCGGCCGCCGGCTGAACGTAAAGCCGCTCAAAGGGAGTTTCGTTCAGAATGCGTGTATTGGCGACGCTGTTGAGGGCGACGCCCCCGGCCAGGCAGAGGTTCTTCAATCCAGTCTGCTGGTGAAGATGATTGGCCATGCCGAGCAGGAGTTCTTCTGTCACCCTCTGAATACTGGCAGCAATGTCGGCGTAGTGCTCGTTTTTGCGAGAGAGCTCTTTCCTGTTCGCCGGAGGCTCGCCAAAATATTTTGGGAAGCCCGTCTTCTCAGTGAAGAAAAGCACCTTTTCGCCACGCGGCGGACCGAAAAGATCCACGAACCGGTTGTTGAAGGTCTTGTCGGTGGAATGGTGGAAGCTGAAATAATTCATATTCAGCGCGAAGGAGCCGTCCTGGTTACGCTGCACCAGCTTCCACACCTTGTCGACGTAGCGGGGCTCGCCGTAAGATGCCATCCCCATGACTTTGTACTCGCCCTCGTTGACTTCGAAACCGAGAAACGCGGTGAAGGCGCTGTACAGCAGACCCAGGGAGTGGGGAAATTCCATCTGCTTGCTCAGCTTGATTTCGTTGCCGCGTCCCACACCGTAAGTGCCAGTCACCCATTCGCCGACGCCGTCGACGGTGAGGATCGCGGCCTCCTGGAATGGTGAGCAGAGGTACGCGCTGGCGGCGTGCGAAAGGTGGTGCTCGGAGAAAAGGATTTTGTCCTTACTGACGCCCAGCTCCGACTGCAATGTCGTGGCGACCCATAACTTGTCAACCATCCACGTGATCATGGACTCACGGAAAACCTTCCAGGACTGCGGGTAAGTCTGGAGCGTTGTCATCAGAATCCGATCCAGCTTGCGGAAGGGTTTCTCAAAGAAGACCACATAGTCGAGGTCCTGTCCCTGAATGCCTGCGTGTTCGAGGCAGAAATGGATGGCGTTCCTCGGAAAGCCGAAGTCGTGTTTGATGCGAGAGAAACGCTCCTCTTCGGCAGCCGCCACAAGCACACCGTCATTCAAAAGAACGGCGGCAGCATCGTGGTAATAGCAGGAGATCCCGAGTATGTACATGGTTACTGCCTTTTGGCCCACCCCATGTCGCAGGGCTCATCCGGACGGTCCAACCATTGTTTGGGCGGCTGTTTAATGCGCAAAGGGTCGCTGAAGAGCCGGGCCGCCATCCCAAACGGAAAAACCAGGACGCCATAGAAAATGGTTAGCAGTACACGAGCCTGGAAATTTCCGATCTTGTGTGCGATTTTCTTCCAGGCCTGCCAGATTCGCTTGAGCGCTCGCATCGAGCCTTCTCCTAGAACAACGTGTAGATGAACGGAGCAATCGCGGAACTCTGCGCTAGGACGATCAACGCTCCCAGCAGAAACAGGATGATGAGCATGGGCACCATCCAGCGGCGTTTGTGGCTCCAAAAAAAGGAGAAAAGTTCTCCCACCACCCCAAGATTACGCGTTGCGTTGCGAAGCGCCTTCATTGCTCCTCCCAAATTGATTGCGAGCTCTTCAAACCCTGAAAGGGAAACAATCTCTTATCTACGCCTGCCCTGGCCCGGGGCACTGAACCTTTTCAGTTTCCCAAAAGCCGTCTGCGAACAGCCACCGCGATGCCTGGCCAATAGCCATGTCGTTGGCTACGCCATTAACCGAAAAGTTCTGCTTGAGGGGACAGCTCTGGCTTTTGTTCAAACGGACTCGGAGGCAAAAGTACAAGTTGGGAGAGCCCCAATTCCCGGCACTGGGCAGTCCAAGTTTCTGGTGAAAGTTTGTTGGTCGTCAACTGATTGACAGCCAGAAATGGATTGAATTCGTGATTCCCCCTGGACAGGCGAAACATCCCTGGGCCTATTTGGAGTTCCCATCCACTCCGGGTCATCGCGAGGGCGAGAGCAGCAGCGAAAAGTCCCCCGGCGCGAGCTGTTCTCTGATCCGGCGAGAGCAGCATGCCTTTGGGGTCTCGAATTCGAGATCCAATCTCGCGTAGCTTCGGCACCTGATCGGGCAAAGATTGGGCAGTAACCCCCCTTAGAGGTTCAGAGTATTCCGAGACGAATTGCTTCCAGCCTGGGATCGTAACTCGGAGAGCGACTTGATCCCAGGGGACGTACTTCAGAGATCCAGGGCGTATATCGTCCAGACGATTTTCGACGAAAAGAATCTCAGTGTTTCCGAGGTTCTCAAGTAAACCGGTGGCAGGCTCGCAATCCTGCAAAGCAGAGCCCTCGGGCAATTTTTGTG
>JASHQK010000428.1 GCA_030039195.1 Candidatus Sulfotelmatobacter sp. | reverse complement strand
TCCCTGCAAAAACTTGCGACCTGCCGGGCCGTCCAGTATATCTGAGCAAAGCGAGACAAGTTTCACAGCGCACGGCGCAACTGGTACATTGCTGACCGGAGCAGGTTACACACTCCGCAGGATGCCGGGAATATTCGCAACGCTTTGGATGTTGCTGGCCTTCCCGGGAACCGGAAAATCGCAGCATGCGCAATCTCAAAGTAACGCTCGCCTACGACGGAACCGATTTCTCGGGATGGCAAGTGCAGCCCGAGGTCCCGACGATTCAGGGCACACTGGCTTCAGCGATTGGACGCGTCACCGGAGAAAAGGTACTGCCGCAGGCCTCCGGACGCACCGACGCTGGAGTGCATGCGCTGGCGCAGGTCGTGACATTTGTCACGGAGTCTTCCGTCCCCACGGAAAATTTCCAGAAGGCGCTGAATGATTTGTTGCCGGCATCGGTGCGAGTCTTGCTGGTCGAAGAGGCGGCTGCCGATTTTCACGCCAGGCACTCGGCGAAGGCCAAGACTTATCGCTACCGAATCGATCGAGCCGCGATCTGCTCACCGTTTTTGGCGCGCTATGTCTGGCATTATCCTTATCCGCTGGTGGAAGAAGCGATGGCGCGCGCGGCCGAACTGGTCGTCGGCGAACACGATTTCACTTCTTTTGCCGCGGTTGATCCGGAGCGCGCGCGCGAGGACGAGCCAGTCTCGAATGTGCGGCGTATTTTTTCCTCGTCGTGGGAACGCTCCGATGATGAGTTCGTCTATACGGTACGCGGGTCGGGATTCCTCCATCACATGGTCCGAAATCTAGTCGGAACGTTTGTTCTTGTCGGCAAAGGCACACTGACGCCGCAGGACATGGCGCGAATTCTGGAAGGGAAAAATCGCTCGCGGGCGGGACCCACTGCGCCAGCGACTGGGCTGTACTTAGTGAACGTGGAGTACTAAAAAAACTCATGGCCTTGTCGGTCACATGGCAAGAACAGCTGCGCGATAATAGTTGGTTGGCACTCGCCGAATTCGCCATCGTAGCGGCGCTGTTCGTCGCCGACATCTACCATCACATCTACATCAGCAAAACTCCGTACTTGTTCCTGCTTGGCTGGGCTTCGTTACGCATTCGAGGCTTGCGTTGGAAAGACGTGGGTTTCGCGCGTCCGCGTAGTTGGGCCAATGCACTGCTGATTGGAGTTGCGGCCGGACTCGCGATCGAATTGTTTGAATTATTCGTCAGCCAGCCGCTGCTGGCGCGCTGGATGGGCAAAATGCCCGGTCTTTCCGATTTCGCCGGCCTGGTCGGAAACTGGAAGCTCACGCTCTTCTTCATCGTCCTGCTATGGGTTCTGGGCGCGCTGGGCGAAGAGATCGTCTATCGCGGATATTTGATGAACCGCTTAGCCGGCCTGTTTCGCAACGCCAGGCCAGCGTGGATCGTAAGCTTGTTCGTCATCAGCATCGTCTTCGGGTGCTCCCACCTCGATCAGGGCGCGACGGGAATGATCGAAAACATCTGGGACGGGTTGCTTCTGGGTGCCTTGTATCTCGCTTGCGGACGCAATCTGGGGGCGCCGGTGATCGCACACGCGATGACTGATACGATTGATTTCGTTTTGATCTATCTTGGGAAGTATCCGGGCATGAAGTAGCTTCAAAGCTACATTCCAGAGCATGGCGACTGAAATTCACATCTCGCAGAGTAACGCGCGGAAGATCACTTCACTGAATCCGGCGACGGGGGAAACCCTGCGCGAACTGGAGTGCGCCGACGTTGCGCAGGTGCAGGCTGCCGTTGTTCGGGCACGGGCTGCGCAAGGCACATGGTTCCAGCTGGGCGTGAAGCGGCGCGTCGGCCTGCTGCGGGAATTTCAGGCGAGGCTGCACGCGAGCAAGTCGCAGATCGCCGCGGCCATCACGCGCGAAGCGGGCAAGCCGCTGGCCGAAGCCCTGGTCACGGAAGTGCTCGTCGTGCTCGATGCGACCCGATTTCTCATCGACAACGCCTGGCACTTGCTTCGCGAAGAACCTTTACCTCACGGCAGTCTGGCCACCAAGCTCAAGCGCGGGCGGCTGCTGCGCGAGCCGCACGGAGTGATCGGCATCATTTCGCCGTGGAATTATCCCTTTTCGATTCCGGCGACGGAAACGCTGGCCGCACTGGTCGCCGGAAACGCGGTGGTGTTGAAGCCGTCGGAACTGACTCCTCTGGTAGCTCTCGAGCTGGCCGAGTTGCTGCATGCATCCGGCGTTCCACGGGATGTCTTTCAGGTCGTCATCGGAGAAGGCCCGACCGGCGCGGCTTTGCTCAATTCTGCTATCGACAAGTTGGTCTTCACCGGCAGCGTGCGCACGGGCAAACGAATCGCTGCCGCTGCGGCCGAGCGTCTGTTGCCCGTTGTGCTGGAACTGGGCGGGAAAGATCCCATGCTCGTTCTTCAGGATGCGGACATCGATGTGGCCTCGAGCGCAGCGGTATGGGGAGCGTTCGTCAACGCAGGACAGGCGTGTTTGTCGATCGAGCGTTGCTATGTGCATCGCAGCTTGTTTGACTCGTTTGCCGCAGCGTGCGCAGCAAAGACGAAGCAACTGCGCCTGGGCAATGGCATGGATGCGAACACCGATGTCGGCCCGATGATCCACGAGCCGCAGGTTCAGATTGTAGAAGCGCATGTGGAAGACGCCAAAGCACGCGGTGCGCGGGTCTTGGTCGGCGGGCGGCGACTGCCGGAACTGGGAGCGAATTTCTATGCTCCGACGGTGCTGGCGGAGGTCACGCATGAAATGCGCATCATGCGCGAGGAGACGTTCGGGCCGGTGCTGCCCATCATGGCTTTCGACGACCAAGAGGAGGCAGTGCGTCTGGCCAATGATTCCGAGTATGGCCTCGCGGCGAGCGTGTGGACGCGCGACGCAAAACGCGGCGAACGGCTGGCGCGCCGCATCCATGCCGGCACGGTCATGGTGAATGATGTGATCTCGTGCTTCGGCATCAGCGAAGCTCCGCATGGCGGCGTGAAAGCCAGCGGGATCGGCAGCACGCACGGCCGCTTTGGGCTCGAGGAGATGGTGCGGCTGAAATATCTCGATACCGATCGCGTGCCGCGGATGAAAAAACTGTGGTGGCACGCATACGGCGAGAGCTTCCGCCGCCAGATGGAAGGCTTCCTCGATCTGCAGTTCGGGCGCGGCTTGATGAAGCGGCTGAGCGGCGCACTGCGCGCGGCTGGCGCGGTGCGGCGAAAAAGGCTGTAGGCTCCTGCCCGCTCTCAATCATTTCGGTCCGCACTTTTGCATTTCGAGTTGGGCAGTGTAGTCTTATGGCCATGAGCGAGCTGAAGAAAACCGCCGGCGCTTCTGATCCCAAGCGTGAACTGCTCCGTCATACTCTGGCGACTCTCGCCTACCGCGGCGGCAAGGCTGTGCGCGACGTTCCGGCCGGATTCGCCGAATTCCAGGGTGGCCACGGAGTGCGAACGCCGGGGCAGATTCTGGCGCATATTGGCGATCTGCTGGATTGGGCTCTATCGATTGCCATGGGCCAGCAAAAATGGCAGGACTCGAAGCCGCTGCCGTGGGAAAAAGAAGTGGATCGATTTTTTGCGGCGCTGAAGAAGCTCGACGCATTTCTTGCTGGTGATCCGATGGAGAGTTCAGCGGAGAAGATATTCCAGGGTCCCATCGCTGACGCATTCACGCACATTGGACAAATCGCCATTCTGCGCCGCATGGCGGAGGCGCCGGTCAAGGGCGAAAATTATTACGTGGCCGCGATTGAGGTGGGGCGCGTCGGGGCTGAGCAGGCCAAACCGAAACGCGAGTTCTGAAGCCGCATTCTCAAACGGGTTCTGAACTGTGAGCCGAGTCTTGGCGCACTACTGAAGCGCGATTTCGAAACAGAGATACATCGACCTGACGCGCCATCGCGTCAATTTTGAGATCAATTCCAAGAAACTCTGAGATCTGCTGTCCGACTTCTATCGGTTTCGTCAGCAAATCGTGATAAGGAACGCGCAGCGATCTTACGTATTCCCTGCCACTCAGCCACGCGTAGACTTCACTCAAATGTTTCTCAAAAGCGGCAGCAACCGCGGCAGGATCGGCGCCTTCTTTATATGTTCCGCGGCGTCGCAGCATTTGATCCTGGGACGCCAGCACTTCCGGCATCGGCCGCTGCATAAAGATCACGCGATATTCGTGGCCTGCTGGCAAGGAAAGCAGAAGGCGCGAGATTACTTTTACAACTCTGCCCTCCGCCTCGGCGATGCAGTTGGGATCGTTGGGCAGCTGCTTGATCCGTTCCCACTCGAGATATCCGCGTGGATTGTCGGTGTTCGCGGCGCGCTCCCCGTCGGTGAGCGGCGACATTCCGCCCGCGACCAGCATCTGCATCATTAAAGAAGTGCCCGAACGCGGGAGTCCGGAAACGATCGTGATCATGGATTCACCAGACTAGCAGATCAATGCTCGGAAGCACGAGGAACGCGAAGTGTGGGGAGACTGCTACTGACGTTGGGCGGTGATGATGCCGCCATTGGCAATCAACGACAAGCAGCAAATTCTGCCCTGAACGTCAGCACCGAAGTCAACGTAGCTATTCTCGGCTCCAATGAGAACGAACCTCGCTGCGGACACTGGTGAGAGAGCAACCCTTGGGGCTCCTGAGGCGGCCAGCGAAAGCGAGAGATGATCACCGGTGAAGGGATTCCGTTCAATTTGAATCCAAATCTGTGCCGGTGGGTGGTTGGAGATGTATTTTCCGACGTACTGGTCAAGCCAGATGGTCACCGGGCGAGGTGGCAAGGGCGCGGCAGCAGTACGAGGGCCAGTTGATGCGAGGGTCTTCCTTTGAGCAGCTTCCGACTCGGTAGGAATTACATCGACCTGCACGTGTGTGGTTGACTTCTTGAAATCCCCACTAAGCGGTTCAGTTGGATTGGCCCCGACCTCCGGAATGTGGATATTCAAGACATGAATCCAGCTGTAACGGATTCCGAAGACAGTCATGTAGAACAGAATCAGCGTCAGCAGTGTTCCGTGAACGATCGCTGACTTACGAGGCTGGAAGCTATCGAGAGTCTCGAACGAAGGAATATGGCCCGACGTCGGAGTTCCCGCTGGAGCGGCGGGCAGTCCGGTACTGTGGCGTGGTCGTAACGTCCATTGCCTTAGCAGCGACAGAACGCAGTCGAGGGTAACAGCGAGGGTGGCCAACTCCCCCGTCTGCTGATCGAAGATATACAGCATCTCCTCTCCGAAACGTCGGCGAAAGCTGGAAGGATGCAAACGCACGGCACAACGATACAGGCGCCTAAGCATCAGACCCTCCTGGGATTCGGGATTCGCAGTCGCGAGCGTGCCTCGCGGACAAGCTGCGTCAGGCGCGCGGTCTCAGCCCTGAGCACGTCGCGTCCAGAATCCGTGAGCCGGTAATAGCGCCTGCGAGGATCATCATCTCCCCGCCGCGCTCCCAACTCCTGAACCCATCCAATCTGAATGATCTTCTGCAAATTGTCGTACAACGTGCCTGGGCCGATTTTGTAAATGCCCTCCGATTGCCTTGCGATTTCCTGCATGATGCCGTAGCCGTGAAGGTCCTCTGCCGCTAAAGCTAGGAGGATGTGCAAGGACGCGGAAGACAGCGGCAAATATGAATCCAATCGGTCGGCCATAGATCGGAAATAGATATATCGGAATCCGAGCTAATTGTCAATGGTCGCGACGAAGACCCTTTCAATTGGAGAAGAATCTGACGATTCACTCATCCTGCCTTAAGCGCAGGTGTGCTTGCGGTAGTGCCCTAAACTCACAAACCACGAAGGACACGAAGGAACACGAAGAGCGCAGATGCTGGTTTCCTTCGTGCGCCTTCGTGCTCTTTGTAGTTAATTAGGACACCACCGTGCTTGCGGTAGTGGGCTCCTTTTCCAAATTACGACCGACCAGTTGCGCACGTACTTGAACGTTGTCGAAGATGCCTTCGGAGGACAAGCGGATTATGCCATGCTCCACAAAATCTACCGCGCTTCTGGCGATCCTGATACCCGCTATTCTCCGGCTAAGTGTATCGGATGCGAGATGAAGGAAGTGAGCGGAAGGCCCGACTCAAGGCACGTTTCGACTTCGTTTGTCGAAAGGCAAAACTGGACGGTGCGCGGCACGATGAGGCGTTATACGCGCTTGTCGAATGGTTTCAGTCGAAAATTGGAAAATCACGCGGCTGCCACGGCTCTAAATTACTTCGCCTATAATTTCATCAAGATTCACCGCACGCTGCGGACGAGTCCGGCGATGGCGGCTGGCGTTGACACGCGGCTTTGGAGCGTCGAAGATTTAGTCGCCCTCTGGGAAGCCTACGAACAGCGGAGGGCGGAAAGAGTGGCGTAAATGCCGGAATTGAAATTCAGACGGTTTCTAGTTTTTGCTTTGCAGCTAGATGGGGATAGGCCTGGAGTCATGGGAGATGCCGATACTCTTGAGGCTGCTCAGAAGATTCAAATGCAGGTATTGCAAAGCAAGGATTGGATCGCTGCGCAAGTGTGGGATTCGGCTACTGAGCCGTGGCCGTTCTCAAAGTAGCCCACTACCGTGCTTGCTGCTCAGGGCTCC
>JASHQK010000427.1 GCA_030039195.1 Candidatus Sulfotelmatobacter sp. | reverse complement strand
GTCTTCAAGCCGGTCATCATTTACAACTTCCTGCACTCCGTCACGCTCATTACTGACGCCTGCCACGGATACGTCGAGTACATGATCAAAGGCATCGAAGTCGATCGGGAGAAAGTTGACTCGTACGTAAAGAACTCGCTGATGCTGGTCACGGCGCTGGCCCCGAAGGTGGGATACGACAAAGCCGCGCAGATTGCGCACACCGCGCATGTCGATCGATCCAGTTTGCGGGAGGCGGCGGTAAAGCTGGGGCATCTGACGGGCGAAGAGTTCGATCAGCTGGTCAAGCCGGAGAAGATGACGAGGCCATAGGAAAACGGAACAGGCCGGGGGCTTTGCTTGCTCTTTCGTAAGTAAATAAGCGTGTGTGATTTTGCAACTCGCCTGATCGAGCTTCATGCGACCAATTTCGGCTGCGGGACCCTTCTTGCGTTTGCCGACACCGTGCAACACCCCTTGGGCGAATCTCAGCTCGTAAACGCCCTAAGCGAGCGGTTAGTCTTTGGGGCATACGTTGTCCATCAACGGGAGCAAGTTTGTGGCTGATGCAGGCAGTGCGTCGCGGCGATGTGTGGAGTGAACGTTTCACTACGCGATGCCGTCCTCGACGAGTTCTTCAACCAGATGTACGCTGGGCTTCGGAGAGCAGGCGTAGCCGAGTCTAAACTTCCACCACGTCGAGCACTGCATTAAGGCGTGCTTTCAGCACTATGATCGTGCACAGCTCGATTCGCGGGGAGACCCTGCGTATAGTCTGGGACTGGCCGCATCAACCCTCATGTTTGGGGAGACCGTGGAGGCGGCGTGTTTTGCGATGCTTCCAGGGCTGCAACTCGCTGATTCCGCGGCCTCGATTCGCAGGCTTGTCGACGGCTTCAAGATCGCGCAGTGAAAGGATCCGTTATTTGGCTGATAGTGACGGCTGGACGACGAAACATTATTGTCCTACCGCCTGTTTCTATAAAACGCTTCTGACAATGGATGTATCTCTTCCGTATATCTATGGTGTATACTATGAATATCCGCAGGGAGGAAAACACGATGCCAAAAGCGCAAATGGCCAAGTGGGGGAACAGCCTTGCGGTACGCATTCCCAAGGAGATTGCCCGAGAGGCCCGTCTCCAGGAAGGCGATACCGTGGAGGTCAAAGCGGCGAAAGGAAAAGTCGAGGTTTCCCGCGTGGAGCGGATTCCGACTCTTGAGGAGTTGGTCGCTCAGATCACTCCGGAGAATCGCTATCCTGAAACCGACTGGGGGCCGGACTCTGGACGGGAGAGAGTTGAGTGGTAAAGCGATACGTTCCCGATGTCGGCGATATTGCCTGGCTCGATTTTGACCCGCAGGTCGGCCACGAACAAAGTAAGCGTCGGCCAGCTCTGGTATTGACCGATCAGGCCTACAATCGCGCCAGCGGCCTCGTTGTGGTTTGTCCCCTGACCAGCCAACGGAGAGCGTATCCATTCGCACTTCCTGTCGTCGTCGACAAGGTAGAAGGCGCGGTTCTGGTGGATCACATCAAGAGCATCGATTGGGCCGCACGCAAAGCAACTTTTCATTCCAAAGCAGATCCCCAATTGCTGGCGAAGGTTCGCGCTTATATTGCCGCACTACTCCGCATCCGCTGACGGTTGAGTTGCAATCGCTAATACAGTTTTCGGTTCTTGTTTCCCCGCCGTCGTGATCACCACTACGCTCACCAGCACGAACAGCGTGCCTAAGATCGTCCGCGGGCCGAGTGGCTCGCCTCCGAAGAAATATCCGATCACGACCGCGACCACTGGATTCACATATGCATAGGTTCCGACTTTCGTCGGCGATTCGTGATGAATGAGCCACACGTAAGCGGTGAAAGCGACAATCGATCCGGCGACGATCAGATACGCGAGGGCGAGCCAGGCGGCGCGAGAAACAGCGTGGAGATGGAATCCGCGGAGTTCCCCCAACATCGCTGATGCAAGAAAAAGCAGAATGCCGCCGGCGAGCATTTGCAGGCCGGAACTCATTGCTTTGGACGCGGGCTGCGGTAATTTCCGGCTGAGCGAAGAAGCAGTCGACCAACTGACTGCGGCCACGATTAGCGCGATCGCTCCGGCGCGGTCGACAGGCGCGCCGCCGAGGTTCATGGCAGGTCCGACTAGAACGGCGACGCCGGCAATTCCGAGCAACAAGGCGATCCCGAGCCGCCCGGTTAAGCGCTGGGTGCGCAAAACAATGATCTCGCCGAGGGCCATGAATACCGGGATCGTCGCCAGCATGACGGCCGCGATTCCCGACGGGACACGGCGCTCGGCCCAGAAGAGCAATCCGTAATCGAAAACAAAAATCAGCACAGCGAGAAAGCATGCGGCGCCCCACTGGCGTGCTGTCGGCGCGGGAGTTCCTCGCGCACGCGTCCAGGCGTAAAGTGCGGTACCCGCGACAGCGAAGCGCATCGCCGCAAAGAGAAATGGCGGGACCTCACGCACGCCGATGCGGATGGAAAGATAGGTCGATCCCCAGACAAAATAAATAATGGCGAAGGCGAGCAGAACCTTCCACGCGTGCGGCTTGGGAGTCGTTTCCATGCAGGCATTCGGACGACACACGAAAATACGCGAACTGATTAGATCATCCAAGCGCGGCGACTGACGCGGCAAACGACATAAAAAGATTTTATCGAGGTATAAACCGAAGCAGAGCAGGCGGAGATATGGAGTTACTTCTTGATCAGGCTGGTGTGGCTGGCCACGCACTGCCACTTGTCACCGTCTTTCACCCATGTGTCGGTGAATCGGCCGAGATGGTCGTACGGTTTGTTCTGGTAGGTGCCTTGGGTGTGATAGGTGCCGATGACGACGGCGGTGTCGCCGTAGAAACTCATTTTCACATCTTGAATGGTGAGGGATGATGGCTTGAACTGCGGGTCCTTAATGTCGGCCAGGAAGTGCTGCTTGTCGCTGACTTCGCCATTCCACTCGGTGTCAGTGAAGCGACTACCCACCAATGCGTCGAGCGACGAGGCATCGCGGTTGACCTGCGCTTCGTTCCACAAGCGCTCAAGCACGAGCAGCCTGGTTTCTCGCGGATCGGCCTGCTGGGCGACGGCCACCAACGAGCATAGGGCCATCAGCAAGGAAAAGCATAGGGCACGGAACATGGTCACACGTTCGCCGTCATCCCGACGTGAGGGCGGACTTTGCAGAAAGATAAACCGCTGGAATCTCGCTTTGCCACAGAATTGCAGATCTGAGCGTTACGAACGTCACGGAAACCCGGGGGTCGGGCGTCGGACCCAATGAAATTCCGGTCCCGACAGACTACATAGGTCCTTCGGACCGCAAAAAACGCAGTCCTCAGGATGACAAGAAACCGAGGAGCTGTGTAAAACTCCTATCCGAGGCTGAGGTCCGAAGCCCGGGTCGAGTCTTAGAATGCCCAGCGCAGAAGCGTGGCTCCGACTGTAAAACCGGCGCCAACCGCAGCCAGCAGTACGAGGCTTCCCTTTTTCAACTTGCACTGCTCAATGGCCGTCTGCATGGCCAGGGGGATCGTACCTGCCGTGGTATTGCCGAATCGGTCAATATTAATAATCACCGACTCGGGGCGCAGTCCCAGACGATCCACGGTGGCGTTGATGATCCGCAGGTTGGCCTGGTGAGGAATGAAGCAATCGATATCGGAACCCTTGAGCCCGTTGCGTTCCAGCAGTTTCTGGCACAGTTCGGTCTGCTTGCGGACGGCGAACTTGAACACCTGCTGTCCGTCCTGGTGAACATAATGCATCTTTTTCTCGACCGTTTCTCTTGTCGGAGGATGCAGGCTTCCGCCGCCGGGCATATACAAAGAGTAACCTCCGGAACCGTCGACCTCGTGGATGAAATCGATCAGTCCCTCAGAATCGTTTTCTGCAGGCTCTAAAATGGCAGCTCCCGCGCCGTCGCCGAACAGGACGCAAGTGGCGCGATCGGTGTAATCGATGATGGAAGACATCACGTCTGCGCCGATCACCAGCACGCGCTTATGCGCGCCGGTGCCAATGAATTGCGCCCCGGCCTGCAATGCGTAGACGAAGGCGGAACAGGCGGCGGAAAGATCGAATCCCCAGGCACCCTTGGCGCCAAGCATCTCCTGCACGAGGCAGGCGGTCGAGGGAAAGAACATATCGGGCGTTACCGTGCCGAC
This sequence comes from Candidatus Sulfotelmatobacter sp., assembly GCA_030039195.1. GTDB lineage: Bacteria > Acidobacteriota > Terriglobia > Terriglobales > Acidobacteriaceae > Sulfotelmatobacter. The sequence continues at coordinate 2,118 of JASHQK010000427.1, read as the reverse complement.
GATGATCGTCTCAATGTCGGTTGGCTTCAGCCGACGCTGCGCCAGCGCCTTTTGGGCGGCATGAACCGCCAGATTACTCGTGGCCACGCCCTTCTTGGCGATGTGTCGCTCGCGAATGCCGACGCGGGTCATGATCCATTCGTCGGATGTGTCGATCATTCTCTCCAGATCAGCATTGGTGAGCACGCCGGGCGGCACATACGTTCCCAGTGCGCTGATTTTGGCGCGAATCGGTTTGGTCAATGAGAACCCCTTGCGGATGAGTGCTCATATTCTGAGGGATGGACGACCCGAATGTCTAACCGTTGGCGGCAGAATCAGACTTGCGTGCCCCCCGCCGAACCGCGTCGCCGAAACATACGACTTGACTCTAGTAGTCGGATTCCGATATAACGAAATCCGACTATGAAAGAAGATTTCGGTCGATTCGTGCCTCTTTCGCCTGCCGCGCTGCATATCTTGCTCGCGCTCGCGAGTGAAGATCGGCACGGATACGGGATTATGCGAGAGGTGGCCCGCCAGTCCGACGGCCGCTACAAACTAGGCCCAGGCACGTTGTACGACAATCTGCAAAAGCTGCTCGATCAAGGCATCGTGGAAGAACGCTCGCCGCGTTCTCCTGGAGATGATCCGAGGCGCCGCTACTATCGCCTGACCCGCTTTGGCCGTGGACTTTTGGCCGCGGAGATCGCCAGGCTCGAAGGCGTGGTGCGCGAAGCCAGATTGCATCTCAAAATCCATCCCGAGAGGGCATGATGACCCGCACTTTGTACCGTTGGCTCATAGGCTTGCATCCACCCGCCTTTCGCTTGCGTTTCGAGCAGGAACTTCTTTGGATATTCGACGAATCGAGTGACGCCTCAGGTCCGGCGCCGCTTTTCTACGACGCCGCCATCTCTCTATTGCGACAGTGGCTCGTACGGTCAGGAATGTGGAAGTGGGTACTCGCGGGTGTCGCCGGAGCGGTACCGGTCGTGATCGGGTTCGGCAGCTTTTTATTCAACTGGCCTATGCGCTACCCGTAAGACGAAGTTTAATTCCGCCGTTTCTCAGTAAGTGAGGTCGGGAACATGGGAAAGTGGATTCGGAGAATCTCATACGCATTCCTGGCTCTGCTGGTGATGGCACTTCTGGCGGGCTTCACATACGAACAGGTCGGGCGAGCCAGGGATGCCAGTCAACTACCTTCACGAGTTGGACAGGCAGTTGATATCGGCGGCCGCACCCTGAATCTCTACTGCTCGGGTCAGGGCACTCCGACCGTGATCCTTGAAACCGGAGGTAACTCGCCCGGTTATGAGTGGCTGGCGCTGCAGTCCAGGATGGCGACTCTCACTCGCGCCTGCTGGTACGACCGCGCGGGGGTCGGGTGGAGCGATCCGCCATCTTCTCCGCGAACCAGCGCCAGTATTGTCAGGGATCTGCACGAAGCGCTACAACGCGCGGGAGTTCTGCCACCGTACGTGATGGCTGGCGGTTCGGTCGGGGGCGAATATGTGCACATCTATACGGCGCGCTATCCCTCAGATGTGGCCGGTCTGGTCTTGATCGATTCAGCGGTTCCCGATATGCATGAGCCGGACTTCGATCTTGCGCCAATAAATCGCATGTCGGGCCGCATGAGGCATCTAATCTGCATGGCTCTGCCGGCAATGTCGCGACTTGGGGTCATTCGTTTCATGACGATCCGAGAGCGTCGCCCCGCTCCGCCTGATTTCACCGCTGAGCAAGCGAGCGTATTGGCCAAGCTCGAAGCGCAGCCCAAGGCGTTCGTGGCCGATGCCGAGCAGGGTTGCGCAGCGACTGATGAGGGCAGAATCGTTCCGAGAGAAGGCGGTGGGAACCCGGACATTAACGACGCCGCAAAGAACGCCGGAAGTCTTGGTGATCGTCCGCTTGTCGTGCTGACGGCGGGAAAGTATTGGGCTCCGGACGGTTTCGAAAAAGAAGCGGCGGAATATCACGAGATCTGGGTGCATCAATTGCAGGCGAGCCTGGTGCGCTTGTCAACACGTGGCCGGCAAGTCATCGTGGATGCGGGGCACGGCATGGAGGAATCGCCGGATGCCATCGTCATAGCCGTCAGAGAAGTGGTTGACGAAGTACGAACAACGACAG
>JASHQK010000426.1 GCA_030039195.1 Candidatus Sulfotelmatobacter sp. | reverse complement strand
CCGGCATTGTTCACGAGCGCCTTGATCGGCCCTAGTTCACGCTCTGCCAACACGAACATGCGCACGATGTCTTCTTCACGGGAAACATCCGCCTGGATCGCCAGGGCGCGGCTTCCGTCGCTTACAATTTCGTTCGCCAGTTTTCGAGCTTCAGACTCGCCGCTATGAAAGTTGATGGCAACGGCATATCCGCGCGCGGCCGCTAGCCGGGCAATGGCCGCGCCAATACCCCGACTCGCTCCCGTGACGATGAGAGTGCCGAGTTTTGCTTGGTCAGGCATTTGTCCGTCTCGATTTCACGATGATGGGTGTTCTCCAGGGACGGCCGCCCTCGGCTGTCCGGCGGAGCGGAGCTCCGCAGCGATGCGGCGCAGCCGTGGCCTGTGCAACCGCGGCACGTTCGTAACCTGCCTTGGGTCCCGGTATTTTTCTAGAATTCCTTGAGATTTACAAGACATGTTGGACCTGTTGCAATCCGTTATTGATGAACCATGGAAGCCGGTGTCGCGTCCGGCGATCGTGGGCTGGGTGATTTTTTACGCCGCCTTTCTCGTTTATGCGTTTCGCGCGCATGGCGGGTTCCTCTTCATCGATGCCGCGAACCTTGTTGTCCACGAAGGTGGACACAATCTGTTTGGCTGGTTCGGTGCCACTCTCGGACTCTGGGGCGGGACGCTGCTACAGTGGCTCGTTCCATTTCTCCTGGCGGCATATTTCTTCAAGGAGCGGCAAACGACCGGCTTCGTCTTCTGCTCGTTTTTCTTCTTCGAAAACTGGCTCTACACCGCAACCTACATGGCCGATGCCCGTGCCCGGATTCTGCCCCTGGTCACTACCGGTGATCCCGATTTCGTGGAACACGACTGGTTCACGATCTTCTCGAGGATGGGCGTGCTCAACTACGACACCAGGATCGCTGCCGTGGTCCGATTGCTCGGTTGGCTGGGGATGATCGGAGTGGTCGTGTGGTTCGCGCTCCGCGCAAAGGATGCAGACTCTCAAGCGCATGCAAACGTCCACGCAGAAGAAGGTAACCGTTTCATGGACTTCATGGCAACGCAGCAATCCGCGTCCTACGCGTCCACACTCGCCCCTCGCTCCGTCATCCCTCGCCCAGCCGCCACTGGGAAAGACCTCCGTGGCGCGCCATCGAAAATCAACAGTTCGTCTGCCTCAACTGATCCGCAATAGCGAGTTACCCGACCTCCTGCTTTTATTCTTTGCGGAACGGCACGGTCTCAAACTATACTGTGCCCCATTCCTGACGGCGCAGCGGAGGTTTCAATGACCGCCTACAGCGAAAAATTGAAGCTCTGGATAATTGGGTTGCTGGTCTGCCTGTTTGTACCCCCAGCCGGGGCGAGTGATTTCTGGACCAAGAAACCGTACCAGAATTGGTCGGCCGATGAGACGCAGCGCATGCTGCAAGAGTCGCCCTGGGCCACGACGCTGACACTGGGCGGAGTTCAAAACAGCGTAATGAATATTGGTGCTCCCAATAGCCGCGGTTCCGGCGCCGGATCCAGCGGCGAAATGGAAACCGATTCCAGCATCAGCTATACCCTGCAGTTTCGTTCGGCACGACCCATTCGAGAAGCGCAAATACGCGCTGCTCAACTGAACTCCCACTACGACAAGATGGAGCCTGCCCAGAAAGCCGCATTCGACGCGAGCACGGCAAAGTTCTTGGCGGCTACCTTCCCGGACCGCGTGATCGTCGCAGTCACGTTTCATGCCAAGGTGCCGGAAGATGAAATTGCGCTGCGCACTTATTGGACGGATCAGAGCTTGTCCAAGCTGAGCATGACGGTTTTTCTGAATACGAAGACCGAGCGCCTGAGTCTGCTCGCTTACGGCTTCAAAGATGACACGTTCCAATTCACCTTCCCCCGTCCCAAGCAACTCAGCCAGGATGAGAAAATCGGCGTGGAATTCATCCATCCTCGAATCAATGCCATCGTACAACAGAGGATCCTGCAGGAATTTCCCGTGAAGAAAATGATGGTCGAGGGAGAACCGACGATCTAGACTGTCTTCTCCTGTCGAAGTCCCGTGGAAGGGTATTTTCGGAAATAATTCTGGATCGCTTCGGCTTGGCTTCGCGTTACGACGGCTGAGAGTGCCGCCGTGTCGGCCTGTTTGACTGCCTGTACGCTGCCGAAGTGCTCCAGTAATCGTCGGCTCGTACTCGCGCCTATGCCGGGGATTTCCAGCAGTTCCGTCGAGCGATCCCGCATCTGTCGCCGCTTGCGATGGAAGGTCACGGCAAAACGGTGCGCCTCGTCCCGGACCATCTGAATCAAATGCAGCACCGGTGAGTGGTGATCGAGCGCGATGGGATCTTTTTCCTGCCCATAGACATAAAGAATTTCTTCGCGCTTGGCGATCGCAGCCAGCGGCTGGTTGATGATTTCAAGCCCACTCAGCGCTTCTGCCGCGGCATGCAGTTGCCCCAGTCCGCCGTCGATCAAGATGAGGCTGGGCATGGGCTTCTGCTCTTCTTGTATACGCTTGTAGCGTCGTGTCACCACTTCGCGCATTGAAGCGAAATCGTCAACCCCTTCGACCGTGCGAATGATGAATTTCCGGTAATCGGATTTCTTCATCTTGCCGTCTTCCCATACCACCATGGAAGCGACCGTCTCCGCGCCCTGAATGTGCGAGATGTCGAAACATTCGATGCGCTTGGGCAATTCGGGCAGGCTGAGGGTTTCCTGCAATTCTTCTTGAATCTTGCGCGCATTCGGCTTGAGTACACGGAAACGTTGGTCGTACGACTGCTTCGCGTTATTTCCCGCGAGATCGATCAGTGAGCGCTTGTCGCCACGCCGCGGAACCAGAATATGCACCCGTGTACCGCGGGCACCCTCGCCCGCGCTTTGTTCGGAGAGCAAGTCCTCGAGCGCTTCGCGATCCTCAAAATCGACCGGGATGTACAGATTTCGCGGCACATACGGCTGTCCGATGTAGAGCTGCTTCAGCAGGGCAGAGAAGAACTCGCCAGGACTGAAGCCACATTCTATGGCCTTGTCATCCTGAGGCGCGCGTTCTGTGCGGGCCGAAGGACCTGTGTACTCCTCGCGGGCGTCAGCGCGGCTCGGTTGCGAGGCGACCACGGAAGACGGCATGGGTCCTTCGCTTTGCTCAAAATGACAAGCTGGCACTGGCGAGCTTTGCTCGGCGGGGCGGACGAATGCGTCCGCCCTTACATGGTCCGTGGTGAATTCCGGCAGATCCTCCCAGAAAAATTCGCGCCGGTCGACCATCTTCCCGCCGCGCATGTGAAACAAATTCACCGCCAGCATTCCGTTTTCATAGTGATATCCAAATACGTCGGCATCATCGCCCTCCGCCGCAGCTATGCGCTGCCGCTCCTGCAACTGCTCGACGGTGGAAATCAGATCGCGGTAGCGTGCCGCACGTTCATATTCCTGATCGGCCGCCGCTCGCTCCATACGCTCGCGCAATGATCGCGCCAGATCCGTCGGACGGCCTTCGAGAAACAATTTCACATCGCGCACCGCTTCTTGATAGGTCTCCGCCGTAGTCAAATCTTTCACGCACGGTCCCAGGCAGCGCTTGATGTAGTACTGCAGACATGGCCGCGGATGAAACCGTGTCAAATCAACTTTGCATGACGGAATCATGAAATTGCGGTGAATCAGATCGACGATGCGATAGGCCAGATTGGCAGGGAAGTACGGCCCGTAGTATTCACTGCCATCTTTTCGCAACCGCCGCGTCACGTACACGCGCGGCCAGCGCTCGCCCAGCGTGAGCTTCACGTACGGATACGTCTTGTCATCGCGCAGCAGAATATTGAAGCGTGGCTTGCGTTGCTTGATCAGATTATTTTCGAGCGCCAGCGCCTCTTTGTTGTTGGCGACCACGATGTACTCGACATCGACCGCCTCGCGCACCAGCGTTCCAGTCTTGGCGTCGTCCCAGCGCCCTTCATGAAAGTAGCTGGAGACGCGGTTGCGCAAGTTTTTCGCCTTGCCAACATAGATCACCTCGCCCTCGGCGTTTTTGTACAGATACACGCCGGGCTCAGTCGGAATGGTACGGATTTTGGCAAGAAGATCCATGCGTGACGTGCGCTTCAATATTAGATGATCTTCGGGGCTGCCTGTCCCGGACACTCACCAGGTCAATCAGATAGACTATGCGCCGAGGCAAAGCAGGAATTCCGGTTTCGAGACTCGTACCTGATTCGCGCCGGGATTGTTGATGATCGCGATGATTGCGACTGTGATGGCAGCCGCCATCGCCGCTCTCTATTTGTTCGGCTATAACCCTCCGATTGGACCGACTGGATTGCGGCCGCTTATGGGATATTCTTCGCGCTCGTGTTAAATACTCGTTGGCATAGGACAGATCGTGCTCAGACGGCGGAAGACTCCTTAGCCCGGATGTATTACAATTGTTTTATATGAGTCATACACTTACAATTCGTCTTACAGACGAGCTTCTCGAGTGGCTGAAGGAAAGATCAAGGCGGACAGGTGTGCCAGTTGGGCGGCTGATCCGTCAGCAACTCGAGAGTGCCAAGTCGAATGGCGGCCAACAACGCTTTATGCGGCATGCGGGTGCGGTCCGAGGGCTCCCCTCCGATCTGTCGATGCGGAAAGGTTTCTCGCGCAAATGAAAGGGATCGCCGATACTGGTTTCGTCGTCGCCTTCGCCAGCCGCGAAGATCGGCATCACGAGTGGGCCGTCGATGTTGCGAAGGGGATCACCGAACCATTACTCACCTGTGAAGCGGTGTTGGCTGAATCAGCTTTCCATTTGAGATCAGTAGCCAGAGTGTTGTCTTTGGTCGATGACGATATGCTGCTGTTGGCTTTCGATTGCAATCGAAATCTCGACCGGTTGGCGGAACTGGCCGATCGCTATCAGGATCGCGAGCCTGATTTCGCGGACCTTTGTCTCATACGCATGAGCGAGCTGTTTCCCCGCCATACCGTCATCACGACAGATGAGAATGATTTTCGCGTCTACCGACGTAATAAGCGTGAGCCAATCACACTCCTGTGTCCGCCACGCGCGAGCTAGCGACATTTCCCGAATTTGACTCCCACCGTATAAATTTTCCATTCCGGGTGTGCGCTTTGCGTTCCAAGCCCCTGGGCCCGTGCCAGTTAGACCTCAGCCTTTTCTGCGCAAGCCCTTGAAAAGGTATATACTTAGCCTTGACGTCGCCGTCCGGGAAAACTGGCATGTCCCGTGCACACTTGAGGTACGGGACGTGTGCGTAACCCGTCATTCCCAGGGCTCTACAAATTCGTAGGCTTCGCGCGACAAGCGCGCAACGACAGGATTCGAACGAAGGAGCTTCATCTCTATGACCCGCTCTTACTTAGTGATTTGCCTTGCCGCCACCATGGCTGCCACGGTCGGTTGTGCCAGCAAGAACTATGTCAAGCAACAGACCACGCCACTCATCAACAAGACCAACGAACTTGACGACCTGACTGCGAAAAATACCAAGGACATTAAGGACGTCGACGCTCGTGTGCAGTCCGGCCTCGCCGCCGTGAACGCAAAGACTGACGCGGCTGACCAGAAAGCGCAGGCTGCGGGACAGAATGCGCAGCAGGCCCAGCAGATGGCCGACGCCGCCAACGGCCGCGTGGGCGTCCTGACCAACACGGTCGCCAATCTCGACAACTATCACACCGTTGCCGAGACTAGCGTCAAGTTCGGTTTTAACAAGGACAATCTCACGCCCAAGGCCAAGGAAGCGCTCGATCAGCTCGCCGCGAGCATCGCCAACACCAAGGGTTACATCATCGCGCTCGATGGCAATACCGACTCGGTCGGCTCCGAAGAGTACAACTATTCGCTCAGCCAGCGCCGCGCCGACTCCGTCATTCAATACCTGGCTTCGAAGTTCAATGTGCCGGCGTACAAGATCTACACCGTCGGATTGGGCAAGGACAAGCCGGTTGAGTCCAACAAGACGGCTGCGGGCCGGGCTGACAATCGCCGTGTTGATGTTCGTCTCATGACCAACACGGTCGGCAACACGACGCCTGCAACGACGGGCCAGAACGCATCGCCGTCGTCGATGTAGGTCCGACCGTCGCGCTGGGAGTGTCGGCGCGATGATTGCGATGCAGGTGAGCGTCTGGGTCGTGGCCGTTCGGGTTGCACCCGACGCGATGAAAAAACTTTGTTCTCCTCCCCGTGAGGACTTCTCCGCGGGCCGCTCATTGCTCTCCCGAGCGGCCTGATTTTTTGCGCCAAACTTCGCGGTTTGCACCACAAGCATTCGCACCGACCGATCGAAGCCCCTTTAATCTCACTGCAACTCGATGTGGTGCGCCTCTTGGAGCGGCAGCCGGCATCGATCCGAAGCAACCTGTGCCGCGGAGGGTCCATCCATTGTTAAGAACTGGTTTCCGCGGCGCTCGAGCCTTTGACGCCGGGCCGCGTGGCCTGCCAAGCAATTTGCCTGTGACGCGCAGTAAAATATCTCTATGCCCCGTTGGTTCTTTTTCGTTGTGCTTGGGTGTGCGCTGGGCGCATGGGCACAGAATTCATCCTCATCATCTCCCCCCCCGTTACCCAATGCACCGCAACCCACGAATACGCAGCAGTCATCGAGTCCGCCTCCGCAAAGCACACCCGCGCAGAACGCACCCGCTCCCGCACCGAAACCGAATTTCACCCCTCCCAGTTCTGATCACGTTGATGCGAGCGCGCTGCCGGAAGGATCAAGTTCCAGCAAGGATGACGACGTCGATCTCAGTCCTCCGCCAGGAGACGCCAATGCGCATCCCAACAGTCCGTCATCCTTCGGCGCAAGCCCCACTGCGCCCGGCGCAGACGTAAACGAGATGCATCCCTGGGATCCGCACAAAGCGGCGAAAGATGTTGAGGTCGGCGACTTCTATTTCAAGCGCAAAAACTACCGCGCCGCCGAAAGCCGTTATCGGGAAGCTCTGCTCTACAAGGACAACGACGCGGGCGCGACCTATCGTCTGGCGGAGTGTTTGGAGAAAATGGGTCGGCCGGAGGAAGCGCGAGAGGAATACGAATCCTATCTCAGGATCCTGCCATCCGGCCGCGACTCCGAGCACGCCAGAAAAGCGCTGGAACGCCTGAAGAGCCCGTCGGCGAATTCGAATCCGTCGAAATAATCCGGTCGCCTGAAATCGCCAACCGCGCCGTGCCAGCCGAAAATCTGATTTCTATCTCTTCTTGTTCTTGATCGGAACACCCTCAACCCGGCTTAGCTCGCCTTCGCCCAGAATCAGGTTCGAAGGCCATTTCGGCCCCGAGCGAGGCATTCGTTTCGACCGTGCCGCATACAGAATCGCGTCAACCGCATCCAGGCCGGCATGCACCACCTGACTGCGCAGCACTCCGTCAAAGCGGCCACGAATTACCAGCAGGGCGGTCCCGTGCAGCAGGGCCCATAGCGCGAGCATCAGGCGAGTATGTTCCCGCGGTTCGCCCCCCAATTCAGCCGCAACGCGCTCGCGCAGGAATTTGAACGTCGGCCAGGGCTCGTACAGGGAAGGAGGCTTGGCCACTCCGTCGAACAACACTTCATACGCATAGTGATTTTCGAGAGCGAAGTCCAGATAGCACTCGGCCGCCTGGCGCAGAGTGCGGGTTTTGCTGATGGCGGCGAAGCCCTCGGCCCGCGTCTGCAACCTCAGGGCCCGCAGAATGTCGGCGCGGTCACGGTACCGCCCGTAAACGGTGGGAGTGGTCGTGCCGGCCATTCTTGCAATGGCTCGCATGGTCAGCGCTTTCTCGCCGCCTCTGGCCCACAACCGCGAAGCGGCCTCCAGAATGTGGCGTTCAAGATCAGGATCGGGGTGTCGGGGCACTTTTCCTCCTGAGAAAATGGGAATTAAAACGTATTAATTACTTGCACGTCGTAATATTAACACTGTATACTTTATATAACAACGCGCCAAGCGTTGGCACTTGCCGGATGGGGTTCCGGTGCCCGGTACATGGCAGTCCTCCCAAGCGGGCCCGGAGCCCTCCGCAAGATCTCAGGAAAGTTGAGGAATTTGTACATGATGTCCGGAGTAAGAAAGCAGCCTGATGTGCCCCGCCTCATGGCGGAACTTACCGCGCTCAAAGTGGAGCTCCTGAGCGCGCAGTGTGCCATGGACCGGGTTCGGCTCCAGTATTCCCCGCACGACATAGTGATCTTTGCGGACCGCCAGGCGCTCAAGCGAATCGTCGCCTCGGCTGAGGCTGTGCATGATTTCTGCTCCCACCTTCAGGCCCAGATGCATTATCAGGACGGCCTGAATACTTCGCAGAAGTAGATCGCCCGCAGCATCTTTTGCGCATTGCTGTCGCCAGTCGGTCGCAGTCCGGTTTCGCGTTATTTTTCGACCCGGATGAATTCGCCAGTGGAGGCGTTGATGGAAACCGTCAGCCTGGCGTCATCGCGGCTGGTGCCATAGACCACGTGCCAGACCAGGTTGTTGCCGCTGTGGTTCCAGTCGCAAATGTAAAGTACGGGCGTGGTGGGATCCTTTTCCAGGATCTTGTCGCCGCCGTGCTTTTGTGCGGTGTCAAGGGCCTGGTCCGAATCGATCTTGAGAAAGCCCATGTCGAATACTTGCGTAGATGCGTTCGACGCACTGTAACTGTCTTCAATGCCAGGATTCACGCCCTGCTCGGGAGCGCCATCGGCTATGCTGCCCGACCAGGTGTAGCTTTTTTCCGATCGCATCGCAGCCGAGGCGAAGCTGCCGCGCCAGATCGCCGATTTGCCGTCGTGCCCGTTCGCGTCGCTGGTAACGCTCGATTCAATGCGGTAGGGCTTGGCATCGGCGTTCCATCCCCGCGCGGCGATGTAAAGTTTCTGAAAGGCGGAACGCGCGGTCAGCAGTTCGGTTGTTTTCGGCGCCGGCTTGGTTTCGGCGGATTTCTCTGGGTTCGAGGTACACCCGGTAAACATTGCCAGAGCGAGAACAATTGCCAGCGCGAATAGCCAGTGGCAGGAAGATCTGCGTGAAGCGGCGCGCGCAATCCTGGGCTCCACAAGGCAAAGACTAGAGGTTTTCATGGCGTTTTTCCTGTTATAAAGTTGATAAATCTCTCGTCGCGCAACATTCTACCCGAACACGGGAAAAACGTAAGTGACGCTTATGGACCGCGGTCTTGAGACACTCCAGCGTGAGATCGTCGCAGCAGTCGAAGGAATGACACCGCAGCAGATGGGCAGACATAAACCGGAAAAATGGTCTGCCGCCGAAGTGCTCGAGCACCTGTACCTGACCTATACCGGCACCATCAAGGGATTCGAGCGCGTTGCTGCCGGCCAGCGTTCGCTTTGTTCGAACTCCACCTGGAGGCATCGCGCCCGGCGATTTATCGTGCTCAATCTGAGCTACATGCCGCCGGGCCGGGAAGCTCCAGCGAACACTCGCCCGCGCGGAGTGCCGCCGAAAAAGGTGCTAGCAGAAATTTCGGCGATGATCGCCGAGATGGATGAAATGATTTCGCGCTGTGAGCGCATGCTCGGTCGCGGCGTTTTGCTCGACCATCCTATCCTGGGTCCGCTCACCGCCGCGCAATGGAGAAAGTTTCACCTCGTGCATGGATTGCATCATGTGAAACAGATTCGCAGCCTGGGGCAATCCTTCGGGGTTAAGGAAACCATTCCCGTGTAACGCTGGTACTTGGCCTGGTCAACTCCTACTGCTCGCTGACACTGGAAGGAACACCTGCTTTGCGTGCCTGTTCCTGCATGTCGTCGAGCTTCTGCTTGGCATCGTCGAGTTGTTTTTGTTTGTCGGCGATTTGCTGCTTGTACTTGGCATCCTGCTGGTCCCAATCGGCCTGATTACGCAGCCGGTTGCCGGCATCGGCGTAGAAAGCGGCCGCCCGCAGCTGATATTCGCGCTGCAGCACGTCGAGCTCGCGCGACAGCAAACTGATCGCATCCTTCTGCGCCGAAATCTTGTCACCCCACTCCTTGATGGCGGCTTGCTTCTCGGCCTGCTCCTGCTCGGCAGTCTTGGGCGGTTGGTTGCTGGAAGCTTCCGAATTTGCGTTGGCCGAATTTGCGTTGGCTGACTCGTCCGCCTTCGTTCCTGAATTATCGCTGGTTGCAGCGGCCGCCTGGCCTACGATCGAAAGCTTATCGTCCGTGGGCAGATTGTCGTTGTCGTACACCTTCGGTTTACTGGTGGCAGGAGCGTTTTTCCGTATCTGCCGCGCGTAGTCGCCCAGTGACGTACCCGAAGAAGATGTGGTGGCGGAGCTAGACTGGCTGCTCGATTGTGTCTGATTCTGCGCCGCCATTTCCAGCGTGATCAGGCCCAGGCACAACAACAATCCCATTGCGATGCTTGCGATTCTTTTCATAATTCCATCCTTCTGTTCCGTTGTTCTGCTGTTTTCGTCGATGTATCCCGCCAATCTTCTCGCTCCAAAATACCCGCATCTCTCAGAATTCCTCACACGCCCGCGCTCGCGGCTCGGCCTGCCGAAGCAGTTTTTCCCTGCGACGGCTCGCGCCGATCTTGAGTTTCCGCTTCACGCCGCAACATCTTGAGTTCGCTGACGTCATAAATCAAGCAGGCCGCGCCGTTCACCGTGCTGTCGGGCCCACGCATCGGCACAACCGTGATCGAAAGATCGCGCAGCTCGCCGCTGGGGGTCTGGTAGCCGGCTTCAATCTCGCGACGCGTCTCCGCAGATCTCACGACGCTCTCGAATTGCTCGGCGACCGGCACAGGCTCCAGACCAACCTCCGAAGCCGGGCCTTCGATCGATTCCTTCTCGATTGCAGCTTCGCGAAAAATGTCTTTGAGGCTCATACCAACGGGCGAGGCGAAGCCCAGAATCTGTTTCGCTGCTGGATTGCTGCTTTTCACCAGGCCATTCTTTCCCACGCTCAGAACGCCGCACGACAGGTTCGCGAGCACCGCTTGATTGAAATTCTCGCTGGCCCGCGATTTCTGCTGTTCCGCCCGTGTCTGCACCTTCAACTCATCCTGCTGCTGCTTTAACTGCCGGATGACCGTGTTATAGACATTCAGCGGCAACGCCTCCAGCGCCGGCGAGTCCGAGGAAAGATCGGCTTCTTCCTGAATGCTCTTGCGCAGCAGACGCATGAACATCATGCCCAGCAAGAACGCAAACGATGCGCAGAACAACACCACCGCGCCATGCATGAACACCGGATTGGCCAGGACCCTCACCATAGCCTCCCGTACCAGCGAAGAACTTGATTGCCGAAGAAGAAAGCCAACACCGCCATGCTGCCCAGAAACACGCCAAACGGCATCTGGTAATAGCGGTAGACCATCTGCGCCGATTGCCAGCCCCGCCTCCGCGCCATGCGCGCATTCGCCAGCCGCTTCATAAAGCGATGCGTCCGTTTCAACCAAACCATGAACACGGTCGCCAATCCGAAGAGCGAACCCGCGACCGACGCGCTGAAAATCGTGAGCACAGTCAGCTTCATGCCCAGAAACGCGCCCACCATGGCCATCAGCTTTACGTCGCCGAAGCCCATGCCTTCCGTGCCGCGCCAGCGCAGATAAATCGCGCCGGCCCCATAAATGAAGCACGCTCCAACCGCCGCGCCCAGCCCAGAATCCACCAACGAGAGAATCCTCATCGAAAGATATCCGCTCAATTTCAGATTCACTACACCCGGTAGAAATTGAGAGGCCAGATCATTTACCGGAACAAACCAGCTGAAAATCACACCCAGCGCCAGTCCGGGCAGAGTTAACTTGTCGGGCAACAGCTTGGTTTCCGCGTCCGTGAAAATCAGACCAAGCAGCAGGAAGGAAAAGACGCAGTACTTGAGAGTCGAAAGAGTCCATCCAAAATACACGTAGCATGAAGCGAAAAGAGCGCCCGTAAGCAGTTCGATGACCAGGTAGCGGGGTGAAATCGGCGTCTTGCAATGGCGGCACCGTCCCCCCAGAACCAGCCAGCTCACGACCGGAATGTTGTCGTAAAAGGCGATCAGGCGCTTGCACTTGGGGCAAGCCGAGCGTGGAGCAACCACCGACAATCCCAAAGGCAGCCGGTAGATGCACACGTTCAGAAAACTGCCGAACACCAGCCCGAAGCCAAAAATCGCCGCTGTGATCACTGGGTCCACTTTGAATATGCACTCGGGCAGATGCGTTGATCTGAGCGTAAATCTCCCTAATCAGAACGCGCCGTCTGCCGCTTTCTTGATCGTTTCGATCGTTCTTTCTGCGACCTAGGAAGGATTATAAGTCGCAGATTTGGCCGACGACTAAGGTACTGAAGTCACTGCCCCAGCGGCCAATGCACGGTGCGACGCCGACTGAGCGCCAGGTGGCCAGAAGACGAAGGCCAGAGGAACCAACGCGCTCCGCGAGGATCTTCCGCCGATCCCCGCGGGTCCCGGTGCAGCTGGCATGCACTCGCCGCAAGTCTGGCAGGCACGGAAGCGATCGCGGAGCACGTTACTAATGATTCGTCAGGCGAACAGAATTCCCTACTTTGCCTGCAGCGTCTCGATATACGAGACCAGATTCGTCGTTCTCTGCTGTACCTGGGACTCATGGCCTTGGCTGATGCTCGAAAACAGCGGTCCCCAGATCGGCATGTCCGGGCTGCCGTGTGCCGGCAGTGTAGCCTGTCCGCGAATCACCGCAGCGACGTGGGCCGACGGATACTTTCCGCCATTTTTCTGAGCCAACAGCGTCAGATCCGTAGGTTGAGTTTTCATCGCCGTAGCCGCGGGGCCATTGCCTTTGCCATCAGTTCCATGGCACACCGCGCAATAGCTCTTGAACATCGCTTGGCCGGAATTCGACGGCACATTGGTGATGGGAACGTGCTGGATTGCCGGGGCCGTCTGACTCTGGGTGTTCTGCCCTTGGGCAAACGCCGAGATGAGCATCACGATTGCGGCAAGACTGATGAATTTCATTACGCGCATAATCTTCCTCCTGCGGGCTGCTACGCCTGAACTGCCACAACAAGGCAGTCTAGGAGCGGGACTGCTCTCGGACTGTGATTAGAATCACCAGCGCTTGTGACCACTGAATCGGAGTAGCAGGGCAGCCGGAAACGCAACCGAGGCGAGTTATCGCTCAGGGGAAGGCAAACCGTAGCAACTTTCCTTCAAGTGTGCGAGAGGA
The DNA here is from genome assembly GCA_030039195.1 of Candidatus Sulfotelmatobacter sp. GTDB lineage: Bacteria > Acidobacteriota > Terriglobia > Terriglobales > Acidobacteriaceae > Sulfotelmatobacter. The sequence continues at coordinate 3,194 of JASHQK010000426.1, read as the reverse complement.
CCGCTCGTTGGCTGGAAACATGCCATTCCATCGACTCCAAGTCGCTGGAACAAGCCGGGTTTGGGCAACGGGATTCTCCGTCCACCCGTTCGCGTTCTCCTCCCGGAGCAAAACCGCAAAGGCTTGCCGTTGGGCTCCGTTCCCATCCGCATTCAGTTTCCACTCGAAGAGACTGGCCGCCAGCGCTTCCGTGAGCGCTTCCCGTGGGTCGAGGCAGAGCACCCATCCATTCGAGATAAACCGCGAGGCACTCAGCGCGACACGGGCACCGGCTGAGCCATTTAGCCCCAGAATCTTCGACCCGTACTCGCGCGCTACGTGTACCGTCTCGTCTGTTGAGCCGTGGTCGATGACGAGAATCTCATCGCATGGATAGAGCGTCTCCAGGCATCGTCCGAGGCGCGAAGCATCATTTTTGGCATTCAGAAGGGCGGTGATCGAGATCATCGGCAACCGAGAGTGTAAGCGAAAGCGTTAGAGGAAGGGAACCACGGCGCAGCCGGAATAGGAGGGCTTTCACCGGAACACGCCAACGCCCGCTCGAAATTCGAAAAGCAACGGTTTTCCTGCCAGGCCTTGCCAGCTATTGCGAACTGTTCAGTTTTTGCCGGCTCGCATCAGGGTTCGCCGCCTGTTCGACCGTAATGGGAGCTTGCAGCGTGAAGTTCAATACAGTTTCCGACGGCAGTTTAATCTGCTGGCTTTTCGACGCCGCCTGTGCGCCGCCGCCTACGCCCGCTCCCGCCGCGGCACCGATGGCTGCACCTTTTCCGCCCCCAGCCAGCGCCCCAATCAGCGTGCCGACCAATGCGCCTCCGCCAACCTTTTCCGCCGTGTTCTTGCTGCGCGAGGCGGCCTCCTTTTTGTACTGATCCGTCTGCAGGCTGTAGGTCTTGCCTCCTATAGAAAGAGTGTCCAGCTGTAGCGATACCATGGATTGCCCAGCGAACTTGCTGGCGCTCTTCACGTCCACAACGTGCCCGGTCACTTGGACTCCCGCCGCAACGGCCTCTTCGCCGTCTGACGTGAGGGGAGCGTTCAGCGTGGCGTGGAACGTGTCGCCCGCGTGGTCTTTCTCGCTGTCAATCGGATCAATCAGCCGCACCGAAATTTGCGTTCCCTCGTCGATGATGAATTTTCTCGGCGGTGGAGGAGGAGGTGTTGGTGGCGTGTTGTCCGCCGGAGCGGCTTGCGGCGGCGCAGCTTCTGTCGGCGGCTGATTGCTGGCCATCGATTGATCGTTATCGGAACCGTTCGAGCCGTTCGCGGCCTCAGTAGCGTCTTCCGCCGGGTGGCGCTTGCGCTCTTTCTTGCCAGCACGGGGCGGTGTTGGTGCGGGCGCCGACGCCGTCGAGGCTGGTGACGGAGCCGGCGCGGCTGGCGCCGTGCCCACCTGCAAGTTGTTTACAACTTCTTTGACCCCTGCTACCGAAGCTGCTTCGCGGCTGGCGGCGTCGCGTTCCACGTCATTGTCGACCGTGCCGCTCAGCGTTACCACGCCATTGCTCGACTCCACTCCGAGTTGTTTGGTGGAGAGGCCGGAATCCTGGCTGAACCGCGTCTGGACTTCCGCCGAGATCTTGGCATCATTCGGCTTGCGCGAACAGCCCGTCCCGACAAGGAGCGCGAACAGGAGCGAAGCCACCAACAGCAAAGTCCGCCTCATGGTGAACTCCAGGATAAGAAGAATCCAAGGCGCCGATTTGCGTCTTGACTAAGTTTAGATGCTGGCAGTACTTTTTGCAGATGTAAATTGTGGGGTGAACGAAATGTCTACTGGGGTTCGTCGCATGCCAGGTTTCGTGTCCATTCTGATCTGTGCCTTCGCCTGTTTACAGGCTGCCAGCCAGACGCAAAGCGCGCCATCGAATAACGCTGCGGCTGCGACGCCAGCCGCCGATCTGCGTCCGGTAGTCGTGGAATTGTTTACCTCAGAGGGCTGTTCCAGCTGTCCGCCGGCAGACGTGTTTTTGCAAAACCTGGACAAATTTCAGCCCATCCCAGGAGCGCAACTCATCGTGCTCAGCGAGCACGTCACCTACTGGGATCAGCAGGGATGGAAAGATCCGAACTCGTCGCAGGTTTTGACCGACCGCCAGAGCGACTATGACAGCTCGTTGGGCGAGAAGGAATCCTTCACCCCGCAAGTCATCGTAGACGGCGAACACGAACTCAGGTTGGCGACCCCTCCGCAGCAGGTCAAAGATGTTTTGCAGCAGGCCCGGGATGAGGCCAAGATTCCTGTCCAGATTTCGGGTGCTGTGGTAGACCCCGGTAATCCGGCTGTTCTGCGCGCCCACGTCGACGCCGGCGAAAACTCGACCAAACACAATGCCGATGTTTACGTCGCGCTTGTTCTCGGCCACGTCGAATCGCAAGTACTGAAAGGAGAAAATGGCGGACGACACCTTGTCCACGTTGCCGTGGTTCAGAAAATCACGAAAATCGGGAAGCTGCAGAAAGGGAAGAGCTTCGCTGACGATGTGCAACTGAAACTCACGCCGGCCGAGGATCCGAAAAATCTGCGCGTGATAGCCTTCGTGCAGGAGTCCACTCAGCTGAGTGATCCCAGTCCCCACCTTGGCCCGGGAAAAATCCTGGGCGCGGCGCAACTCAAGCTGGCGAATTAACCTCGTCCCACCGCGGCACAGGCGCGGCGCACAAATCCGATAAAATCAATAGCAGCCAGAGCCCCCGAGCTGACTCCCGTTCTGCTCTGAGTCCTGGCGGACGAAGGTTTAGCCTGATGAAAATCGGCGTGCTTGCCCTGCAAGGCGATTTCGACGCGCACCGTCGCCGGCTGGAAGAGCTGGGCGCGGAAGTCGTGCTCGTCAAAAAGCCCGAGCAGCTCGATGACATCGACGGCCTGGTGATCCCCGGTGGGGAGTCGGGGACGTTTCTCAAGCTTCTTGGCGAAGCCGGATTTGAGAAGCTCAAACAATTCGTCTGCACCCGGCCGACATTTGGCACTTGCGCCGGGGCGATCCTGCTCGCCAAGGAAGTCGAAAACCCTCCCCAGCGCGGTCTGGGAGCGCTCAACATTCGCGTGCGCCGCAATGCCTACGGACGCCAGATTGACAGCTCGATTCGCGAAGGGAAATTTCTTGCAGCAAACACGACCGTTGGGGCACGCGAACACGATTCGCCGCTGGAGATGGTTTTCATTCGCGCCCCGAAAATTATCGACGTTGGCG
>JASHQK010000425.1 GCA_030039195.1 Candidatus Sulfotelmatobacter sp. | reverse complement strand
GTTTTCCTTTTTCCATTATCTATTCGGAGCAGGATTCTATCGTTACTGTGTGGGCCGTGGCCCACGCCAGCAGGCGCCCTGAGTATTGGGCGCGACGCATTTAATTCGGAAGGCGGTCGTCATTGCCAACAATCTCCCCTAGCCTCCAATCTCCGCAAGAGATCGTCTCGGCTTGTGAGCGGCTGCGGCAAGTTGCGCTTGAGAAAAGTCTCGCGCCAGATGCCATTTTGGAAATCTTTGAGCGATGGGCGGCGGCGCTCGACAAAGGCGAAGTGAGAGACGTGCCGGGCGTGACCTTTCTCCGTCTATGGCTGCGCCGGGGCACACTCGAGCCGATCCTTGTGCGTGAGTTGGGTCAAGAATTCCTCAACGGCCGCTGGCGCGAGGACGGACGCGCGCGGCTGCGCGCATTTCCCGTCGGCGTCGTTGGCCACTGGCCCGCGGGAAATATTGAAATTCAGCCGATCCTCTCGATGACCTGCGCCCTGCTGGGCGGAAACAGCTCGATCGTGCGCGTGCCCAGCGGGCTCGTCGAGCCCACGCGCCTGATCATGGAAGCGCTCGCGCATGCCGATCGCGAGGGCATGCTGGTCGAGCGTGTTTTTCTCGCGCACTTCGACCATGACAACATCAATCTGCACGAAGCGATGGCGCGCTCCGTCGATGGCGCGATGATCTGGGGCGGGGAAGAGGCGGTGACGCAGGTACGCGGGTTACCTTTTCCTCACTGGGCGCGCGTGGTAGTCTTCGGTCCGCGACTATCGGTTGCGGCCATGGATGCAGCGGCCTGGACTGACAAGAACGAGCGTGAGAGCTGGTGCCGGCGCATTGCGCGGGACGTGTGGCAGTTTGAGCAGCAGGCGTGCTCGTCGCCACAAACATTGTTTCTGGAGCGCGATGGCGGATGTGATCCGGTGGAGTTCGTCGACGAACTCAGGCGTGCCTTCGAGGAAGAAAACCGCGCGCACCCGCGAACGGAGATCGAGCCGTCGCTGACTTCTGCGATTTGCCGGGCGCGCTCCTCCTGGCTGCTGGATGATGTGGCGAACCGGGCCGTATTTCCGCAATCGCCCGATTGGACGATTCTCCTGGGAGCTGGCGCGGAGATTCCCCAGCCCACGCAAGGGCGCACTTTATGCGTGCTGGTTGTGGATGATTTGTTACATGCCATCTCGCGATTTGATGGTGCCGTGCAGACTTTAGGGCTGGCGGTGAAAAATGCGGATCGTGAGCAGCTTCTGGCCGAAGCTGCCGGACGTCACGGCGTCGACCGTATCGTGCGCCTGGGACAGATGCACGTTTTCGGTTCGCCGTGGGATGGAATGGACCTGGTGCGTCCGATGACGCGGCTGGTCAGGCATGTGTCGTCGCAGGATTAGATCATTTTTTCACCACAGAGGCACGGGAAATTCTCACTGCGTGGGGATTTCAAAACCTTTTCTCCGTGACTCCGTGTCTCTGTGGTAAGACGCATTACAGAGCGAAGTGATGAAAACCGCAGGATCATTTCTGGAAGCTTTAGATCGCAAGGCGAAGATGCTGGCGCCGGCCGCCCGGGCTACCTTCGAAGCCAATCGCGAGCTCTGCTCGTGGCTGCTCGATCCGCTGGCGCGCTGGGCCGAAGCTGCGTACGGTACGGAAGTCTTCGATGCGGCCGCGCGCGGCTACGCGGAATACTGTGTCGGTGTCGCCAAAGCCAAGGCCATCTACGAACGCGAGGGCCACTACACACCCGAGCGCATGCCCGAAATCATGTCCGGCGTCTATGAAGACGAAGGTTACATGATCCCCTACATGTGGGCGGCGATCCTGATTTATCCTTTTTGGCCTTCGATGGTCAGCCACATCGCCATATTTCGTGATGAATTCATTCGCAAGCTGCCCCGAAACGGGCGCGTGCTCGAACTCGCCTGCGGCCACGGCGTGCTGAGCCTGCTCGCCGCGGAAGAGCGGCCGGACCTGCAGATTGAAGGTTCCGACATCAGCCCACCGGCCATCGCGGTTGCCAACCGCCTGCTGGGCGTGTCTGGCCATTCCAGCCGGATTCATTTTGATGTGAAAGACGCACTCAAGATCGAAACTCAGAACGGCGCAAACAAATATGACGGCGTGATCTCGGGAATGCTGGCCGAGCATCTCGTGGATCCCACGCCGCTGTTTTCGACCATGGCGCAGCGCGTGGCAAGCAACGGCCTGGTGTTTTTCAGCACGGCGCTGGAATCGCCGCAACGCGATCACGTGTACGAATACAACTGGGAGAGTCGTCCTTTGCAAATGGCCGAGGCTGCGGGATTGCGGGTGAGCCGGCTGGCATCGGATGCGGCTGCGGTTCCCAAGGGATCGAAATTTCTGCCACGGGCAACCGCCATGATTCTGCGTTCGCGATAAGATTTTGCTTCCACGGAGCCACAGAGACAAGGGATGGAAATGGTGTTCTCCGTGACTCTGTGTTTCTGTGGTAAGAACGTATGAGCACAACAGGAATGACATTTGAAGAAGTCCGCGCCGCGTTGAAACAGCGCTTCCCGATGATCATGGTCGACGCCGTCACCGAGCTTGAAACGGGCAAGCGCATCCACGCTATCAAAAACGTCACTGGCAATGAGATTCAGTTTCTCGGACATTTTCCCGAACACGCCGTGATGCCGGGAACACTGATCGTGGAAGCCGTTGGACAAGCGGCCTCCATTCTGTTTGCAAAATCGATGGGGACGGGCACGGGACCGGGAGAATTTCTGGTGCTGGGATCCATCAATGAAATGCGCTTTCTCAAGCCGGTGGTTCCGGGCGATCGCATGGAAATGGAAGTCAAAGTTTTGAAATTTATCGACGACTTTGCCGTGGTAGAAGTGCTGGCAACCGTGAACGGAATCGATGTCGCGAAAGGAAAATTAGGTTTCGCGCGGCGCGGCCTGCAGAATCCCACATAGAATTTTGGGAAGAGGAACATGTAGGGACAGGGCCGCGTCCGGCTGTCCAACGAAGCTCTACTCACCTTTTACTTCGACGCCGACGCCTTCAGTCTCTTGTCGACAGGTTCGGGCTCATCCAACCGCACGTCGCAGAGATCGCCGATCAATCGTCCGGCCCAGCGATAGACGTTGTGCTCGCGAACAATCTTGCGCATGCGCTGCATGCGCGTCTGCTTTTCCTGCGGCTCCATTTCCAGAGCGGTGCGAATCGCCTCCGCCGTCTGATCGATGTCATACGGATTCACTTGCAGCGCATCCTGCAGTTCCCGCGCCGCACCGGTGAAACAACTGAGAATCAGCACGCCGCGTTCATCATGACGCGAGGCCACGAATTCCTTCGCCACCAGGTTCATCCCGTCGTGCAGCGAAGTGACCAGGCACAGGTCGGCAGCCTGATACCAGCGCCTGACCTCTTCATGATTGCACTGGCGCTCGATCAGCACCACCGGCTTCCAGTGCGCCGTCTGGTAGCGCCAGTTGATCCGCTCCACGGCCTCTTCCACGCGCGCGCGCAGGTC
>JASHQK010000424.1 GCA_030039195.1 Candidatus Sulfotelmatobacter sp. | reverse complement strand
ACCGCCGGTGCTAGGCTGTGCGATACTGAATCCATGCAGTCTCCGCTGCAATCGCCCACCGCTGCGACCGATCCCAAATCAGTCAAAGTCAATCTCACGGCCGGCACGGGTGTCGACATCGAATGGAATGACGGCCATTCCTCTCATTACACCTTCGCCTATCTGCGCGATGCCTGCCCCTGTGCCATGTGCGAAGAAGAGCGCGGGAAATCCGGCCGCAGGCCGGGAGATCCGCCGAAGCTGGCTCCGGGCGCTCTGCCCATGTTCAAGCCCGCGGCGAAACCGGTTTCCGCGGAGGGCGTCGGCAAATACGCGATCAAGTTTTCGTGGAACGACGACCACGACCTCGGGATTTATTCCTGGCGCTTCCTGCGCGAGATCTGTCCGTGCGCGGAGTGCAAAGCTGCAGCGTCCACAGACTAAGTTCCCTCCACCAGTTTCGGATTTCCGATCTTCACGAAAAATCAAGAGCAGGTTTCTCGACTTCGCAAAACGCTCGTAACCCTGCGTTTTGCTCCGCTCGAAATGACAACCCACGGTTAGAATGAAAAAGCCCGGCACCTGTGGCGCCGGGCCTTTTAACGTTAGAGCGAGGTGAAATCCCCGATCGAAGTTTAGGAGAGGAAAAACTCCTTGGTCACTGCCGCCCAGTCTTCATCGGGCATGTGCGCCGTGAGATCGTCAACCGCCACGCCGCCATCCTGCGCCAGGGCAGTTGCCATCACCGGAATCTTCTTCTGCAGCCGCATCGCGGAAGCTTCCGTCCACAGCCGCGCCAGTTCTCCGCCCAGCAGGTTGCGGAAGTTGACCTTGGCATCCGGCGCCTGCACCTTCAGCAGCCAGCCTTCGCCGTACGGATCCTTGCGCGCCAGATCCGGGTTTTTCGCCGCGGCTTCGTTTACGTCCGTGACCGTTCCTTCGATCGGTGAAACCATATCGACCGATTTGCCATCGCGGAAGATCGTCCAAATCTTCTGTCCCTGGCGAACCCAGCGGCCGCGCTGCGGCAGGGCAATGTTCTCAATCTTACCCATCAGCTTCGATGCGAAGTCGTCCATGCCTACCCGGATCAGGTCTTGACTCTCGCTCAACGCCCAGGTGTGGCCGGCATGATAACGGAGATTCTCGGGAACCTGAAAACCCGCCACCAGCGCCGGAACCACTCGCGGTGCAGTCTCTTTCGCAGCCGCGCGAACCACAGGTTGCTTGGCCAATTTCTCGCCACGCGCGTAATCGATCATCAGGAAGATTGCGAATGTCAGCAGCACCAATATGACTGTCATAACTCACCTCGCCCGGAGTGCCCTTCACTTCTGGGCACCTCAGCGTCTTTCGTAAAGGCAATCTGCCAGCCAAACGCCCTTCAGCTCGTACAAGCCGCAGGTTTTGTCTGCATGTGTATGAAAGCAAAAGCGCAAATGGAGCGGAATTCGCCCGTGCCTGCGCGCTTGCGGCAAAAGTCAGCAGCACGCGCGATGAAGATCACAACAGAGAGCAGCGACGTTCGGCGGCGCTTCGCAGCGCAAATCGACCGTAAGCAGGTTGGTTTGAAGCGGTTGACTGGCTGATGCATTCCACAACGCCGTCTGATGTGAACTGCAACGCTCATGGCGTCTTGCAGGTGCTGAAAATCCCTATTGACCGTCATCACGTCGAAGGGTGACGCGAGTCACGGCTCAAAAGCCCCTAGTTGTTGAAACTCTATGCTGTCTGAAGCTGCTGAATTTCGCGACAGCCTCCGTTTGATGAGGTAAGCAGCTTGCCACTTGGTCCGATGATCGCATGCGTTACCGCGGTAATCGCTCCTTTCTTACCTTATTCAGCTCAGGCGTCGGTCGAAAGGATTGCCGAACGTACCTGGTTCGCTCGAATCGGTGCGCCCGGAGACATATTTCATGAGCAAAGCCCTTTTATATGATTCCACGATCTGTATCGGCTGCCGGCAATGCGAACAGGCCTGCGCCTCCCAAAACAAACTCCCTTACGACGACAGCATCGCCGCGGAAGAACAGCAGTCGGCGCACAAGCTGACCTGCATCGTAACCCGCGGCGATAAGTTCATGCGCCGCCTGTGCATGAACTGCAACGAGCCTTCCTGCGCTTCGGTTTGTCCGGTCGGCGCGCTGCAGAAAACGGCCTTGGGCCCAGTCACTTACGATCCCTCGAAATGCATGGGCTGCCGCTATTGCATGGTGGCGTGCCCGTTCAGCGTTCCCAAATATGAATGGGGCAAGCTGATTCCGAAGGTTGAGAAGTGCACGCTGTGCCCCGACCGCGTGGCCGCGGGAAAGCAGACGGCATGCGCGGAAATCTGCCCGACGGGTGCGACCAAGTTTGGTGAGCGCGACGACCTCATCGCGGAAGCGCAGCAGCGCATTCGTGACAATCCTGGCAAATACGTGGACCACATCTACGGATTGGAAGAAGTCGGCGGAACATCAGTGCTGCTGCTCTCGGCAGTTCCGTTTGAAACCTTCGGCTATCGCACCGGACTCGGCAAAGATCCACTGCCTCTGCTCACGTATCGCGTTCTCTCGCGCATTCCCGACTTTGTGCCTCTCGGAGGAATGGCGTTGGGCGGCATCTGGTGGATCACGCACCGCCGTCAGGAAGTCGCGCTGGCAGAAGGCCACAAGCCGACAGCGCAAGAGAAAGATGACAACAAGATCGGGAGGAAGCCATGAAGCTGTCTTCGACTCCGTTTGGGGCCCCGTTTCGCGGCACCGGGTTTCGGTTTACGTTCTGGAAGCTGGTCTTCCTTTTCCTTCTCGCTGCCGGCCTGTACGCGACCTTTATTCGTTTCACCCAGGGCCTCGGCGCAGCGACGCACTTGAGCGATCAATTCCCGTGGGGTATTTGGATCAGCTTCGATGTGCTCTGCGGTGTCATGCTTGCCGCCGGCGGATTCACGCTCACAGCGACCGTCCATATTTTTAATCTCGAGCGCATGCACTCGATCATCCGCCCGACGATTCTGACCGCGTTCCTCGGCTACATCCTGGTTTGCGTCGCGCTTATGTATGACCTTGGCAAGCCCTACAACATATGGCATCCGCTCATCATGCGGAATCCGCACTCGGTGATGTTCGAAGTCGCGTATTGCGTAATGCTCTATACGGCTGTGCTCGCGCTCGAGTTCTCGCCCATCGTGCTGGAACGATTCAAGCTACACAAGGCATTGAAAGTGATGCGCACCATCCTGATTCCACTGGTGATTCTGGGCGTAATCCTTTCGACCCTGCATCAGTCATCGCTCGGAACTCTGTATCTGATCGTGCCCGAGAAGCTGCACCCGTTCTGGTACAGCCCGTTGTTGCCCGTCTTCTTCTTCCTTTCGGCCATCGCCGTGGGACTGGCCATGACCATCTTCGAGTCTTCGCAAAGTGCGAAACACTTCGGACTTCAGTTGGAATTGCCGGTTCTGCAGGAACTCGGCCGCGTCCTGGTCGTGGTGCTCTGGCTGTATGCAATTTTGCGCTTTGAAGACCTCGCGCACCGCGGAGTGCTCTCACTCCTGCTGCGCCCGGGATACGAAATGTACTTGTTCTGGCTCGAACTCACGCTCTCGCTGATTGTGCCTCTGATCTTGTTGTCGCAGCGGAAGGTGCGAACCAGTCCCACGGGCCTTTACTGGTCGGCGGTGCTGGTCGTGCTTGGCTTCATCACCAACCGCATGAACGTCAGCATCACCGGCCTCGAAGGCTCGACCGGAGTTCGCTATTTCCCCAAGTGGAGCGAACTGGCGGTAACCGGCATGATCATCGGGGCAGGATTCGCTCTGTTTGGGCTGGCGGTCAAATATCTGCCGATTTTCCCCGCAGAGCACGCGCTCGAGGAACCCGAAACCGAGCCAAGCACCGCGGTCCTCGAAGCCGAACCGGTGCTGGAGAATGCCGGAGACTGACCCAACTCGTCGTTGGCATCGGCTGACACACAGCCTTAGCGCCAAGCTGAATGTTCTTTTGCTTGGCGCCATGGTTGTGATCTTCGCGTTGCTCGGATATCTCAACGTCCGCCTGCATCGCCGGCATCTGGAGCAAAACACCCTGCTCAGTGCGGAACGCATCAGCGACGTAATCAAGCAGAGCACGACTGATTACATGCTGCGCAACGACCGCGAGGGACTCTACCGAACCATCCAGACCATTGCAAGCCAGCCGGGAATGGTGAAGATTCGCATTTTTGACCAGGACGGCAAAATCACCTACACCACCGACCCCGCTGAGCTCAATCATGTCGTCGACAAGAGCGCCGAAGCCTGCTATGGCTGTCACACTCAATCGCAGCCGCTGGCGCGGCTGAATCGTCCCGACCGCTTCCGTATTTATCGCAATTCCGAGCGGGTGCTGGGCATTATCACCCCGATCGAGAATCGCCCGGCATGTTCCAACGCGGCCTGCCATGCGCATCCGGCAGATCAGCAGATTCTGGGAGTAATCGACACCAACCTGTCCTTGGCGCGAGCCGACGTGCAACTGGCCGAGAGCAGCCGCCGCCTGATCTTCTACACCGCTTGCGCACTGCTGCTGATTGCGTGCCTGAGCTGGTTTTTTATCTGGCGCGTCGTGGGAAATCCGGTGAAAGCACTGGAGCGTGGCACCAAGCGCCTGGCCGCAGGCGAGCTCGGCTATCAGATCGGCGTCGATTCGAAAGATGAAATCGGAGAGCTGGCGCAATCTTTCAATGAAATGAGCCGGCAGTTGCAGGCGGAACACAACCAGAACCTCGCCTGGACGCACACGCTGGAAGAACGAGTCGACCAAAAAACCAGCGAGCTCAAGCGCGCCCACGAGCACGCGCTGCACACAGAGAAAATGGCTTCCATCGGGAAGATGGCGGCCGTGCTGGCGCACGAAATCAATAACCCGCTGTCGGGAATCCTCACCTACTCCAAGCTGCTGCGGAAATGGATGGAGCGCGAATGGAACGTCGGTCGAGAGGGCGGACCGGAATCGGGCCCAGAAGATTCGCGCCATCAGGAGATTCGGGAAGCGCTTGATCTCATCGCCAGCGAAAGCCGCCGTTGCGGCGACCTCGTGAAGAACCTGCTGACGTTCTCGCGCGCTACGCCCATGAACCTGCAACCCACCGATCTCAATCAGGTGATCGGTCGTTCGTTGCGGCTGGTCCAGCATCAGCTCGATCTCGCCGGAATTCATGTGGAACCGCAACTCGATCCCAATTTGCCGCTGGTGCAATGCGACGCGGCGCAGATCGAGCAGGTTTTGCTGGCGCTGATCATGAATGCCATCGACGCGATGCCGCAAGGCGGCAACTTGTGGCTCGCGACCAGTTTCGAGCACGAACCGACCCAGGCCCGCATCCGCGTGCGCGACGACGGCAGCGGCATTCCACCGGACGTCCTGCCGCGCATCTTCGAGCCCTTCCTTACGACAAAAGAAACCGGGCGCGGCGTCGGCCTGGGTCTGGCCATCAGCCGCAGCATTCTCGAGAGGCATCGCGGAACCATCGAGGTGCAGTCGGAATTAGGTCGTGGAACGACCTTCACATTAACTTTACCCGCGCAAGACTCGGCCGACGCTCGCCAGACCCCGGCCGATGCGCAAGACAAAGTCGTAGCCACCGTCAGGAGGTGATGCACGTGGAAACGCCAGGCAAGCTGCTGATTGTCGATGATGAACTGAGCGTTCGCGATTCGCTCGGAAAATGGTTTCGCGAGGAAGGATACGAAGTTGGCACCGCCGAAAGTGCCAGCGACGCCCTCACCCGCTTGGCCGAGAACAAATGGGACCTGGCGCTGCTTGATATCAAGATGCGTGGCACGGACGGAATCGAATTGCAACGCCGGTTGCATGAATTGGATCCCGACCTCATCGTCATCATGATGACGGGCTACGCTTCGGTCGAGACGGCGGTCACGGCCCTGAAAAACGGAGCTTACGACTACGTCAGCAAGCCGCTCGATCCGGACGAAATCGCACACCTGGTCAAGAAAGCCCTCGCCCACAAGCGCGCCGAGCAGGAAAACGTCCGATTGCGGGAAACCGTAGCCCAGGCGACCAATCCCGGCGATCTCGTCGGGCAAAGTCCGGCCATGCGCAAGGTCTTTGAAGCCGTTGAAACCGTCGCTCCGACCGATGCGAACGTTCTCATAACGGGCGAAAGCGGCACCGGAAAAGAATTGGTCGTGCGTGCCATTCATGCCGCCAGCCTGCGCCGTTTCCATCCTCTGGTCGCGATTCATTGCGGAGCGCTCACCGAGACTCTGCTCGAAAGCGAGCTATTCGGACACGAAAAAGGCGCGTTCACCGGTGCGCAATATCGCAAGAAGGGCAAGTTTGAAGTCGCCGAAGGCGGAACGGTGTTTCTCGACGAAATCGGCGACATCAGCCTCAAGACTCAGACGGATTTACTCCGCGTACTGCAGGAGCACGAGATCACGCGCGTCGGTGGAAATCAGGTCATCAAAGTCGACTTCCGCTGCGTCGCGGCCACCAACAAGAATCTTGAAGAGATGATCGAAGAAGGAACGTTCCGGCCTGATTTGTTCTATCGCCTCAATGTATTCCACATCGAACTTCCTCCGTTGCGGGAACGCCGGGAAGATATTCCTCTGCTGGTCGACCATTTCGTCCGAAAATTTTCTCTGGCGATGAATAAGCACATCACGCGCGTCAGTTCGGCGGCAATGGACCAGCTGCAGGAGCAGCCGTGGATGGGCAATGTGCGGGAACTGGAGAACGCAGTCGAGCGCGCGATGGTCGTGGCGCAAGAACCCGAAATCCGCGAGCAGGACTTCATCTTCAAAGCCCTGGCAACCCCGAGCGCTGGAAAATCGCTCGATGACGTCGAGCGCGTCCACATTCTGCGCATTCTTGACGAATGCAACGGTAATCAGAGCCGCGCTGCCGACGTGCTCGGCATCGACCGCGTTACGCTGCATCACAAGCTCAAACGCTACGGCTGGAGCCGCATTCCCGCGGAAGTGCGATGAAAGCAGCACAGTGAATCTGGATCGCGCAGCTCTGAGTTGAATGAATCGTGCTCGGCATGAACCTGGTACGCCTGCTTTC
>JASHQK010000423.1 GCA_030039195.1 Candidatus Sulfotelmatobacter sp. | reverse complement strand
TTTCGGCTTTGGCGCCATTCTCTACGAGATGGTCATGGGCAAACGCTCGTTTCAGAAGCCGACGGAGGCCGACACGATCACGGCGATTCTGAATGAAGAACCGCCCTCGATGTCGCAGATTTCGCCCGACACTCCGCCCGGGGTGGAGCGAGTGGTTCGGCGCTGCCTGGAAAAGAACGCCGAGCAGCGTTTCCAGTCAGCATCGGATCTGGCGTTTGCGCTGGAAGCGTTGTCGGAGCCCAGTTCTGCGGCGAGCGGTATTTACCCGGTCGCAAAGCAAGAACCAGCGCGGGTGAATCTTCGCTACGTGGTCGCGGGGGCGACGCTGATCGCGTTGATTCTGCTCTGCGTTTATTTGTTCTTCGGATCGCCGCGTGGGCCGCACATTGCCAACTATGTGCAGCTCACGCACGATGGCCAGCCCAAATCGTTAATCGGGACCGACGGAACCCGGCTCTATCTCAGCCTGGGTGAAGTGAAAGAAGGCAGCTTCCGCTCCAGCGGGGTGGCGGAGATGTCGGTCGAGGGCGGCGAGCCCATGAAGCTTGAGAATTTGCCTTCGGTCGACGTGTCTCCGCTGGATCTTTCTCCGAACGGGACGGAGATTCTGGTCGTGAGAGGGCAGGGCGCGCCGCCGCGGGGGGCACTGTGGAGTTTCCCGGTTCTTGGAGGCTCGCCGCGCAAGCTGGGCGACTTTGTCGCCGAGAGGGCGGCCTGGTCTCCGGACGGAAAGATGATTGGGTATACGAACCTGCGCGAATTGTTCGTGGCCAATGCCGACGGATCGCAACCACGCAAGCTGGCGGAGGTCACGGGCGACATCTTGAACGTGGCGTGGTCTCCGGATGGCCGCTCCTTACGTTTCGATTCTTCAGAAAGCGCTGGAACCCTGGGCCAACAGTTGGAGTGGGAGGTCGCGGAGGATGGTAGCGGATTGCATCGGCTGCTGGCGGGCTGGCACAATCCGCCGAATGAGTGCTGCGGCCGCTGGTCGCCGGACGGAAAGTTTTTCGTTTTTCAATCGCAAGACCAAATTTGGGCTCTGCCGAAGAGCGGGCCGCTATGGGGGGGCGATCCGAAACCGGTGCAGTTGACTTCGAGTCCGCTCTCGCTTTCCTCGCCGATTCCGAGCAAAGATGGCAAGAAGCTGTTCGTGATGGGCCGCATTTATCGCGGACAGCTCACTCGTTATGACGCGAACACGAAGCAGTTTGTGCCGTTCCTGGGCGGCATCTCGGCGGAATTCGTGGACTTCTCCAAAGACGGCCAGTGGGTGGCTTACGTTTCTTATCGCGATGGAACGCTGTGGCGCAGCAAAGTGGATGGCAGCGAGCGTTTGGAGCTCACCTATCCGCCCATGTATCCGGTGCTGCCGCGCTGGTCGCCCGATGGCAAGAAGATCATCTTTTTCGAATTTGCGGTGAGCGCGGATAAGCCGGCGAGAATGTATGAAATTTCGCCGGATGGGGGCAGTCCGCAACTGATCCTGCCGGATGATCGTTCCCAGCAGCTCGATCCCAACTGGTCGCCCGATGGCACAAAGATCATTTTTGCGGGCGAGTCGAATGATCCTTCGTCGGCGATTCACATTCTCGATCTCGCGAGCCACAGAGTTTCGGACGTGCCCGGTTCACAGGGGCTGTACTCGCCGCGCTGGTCGCCGCATGGGAACCACCTCTTGGCCTTTTCGGCGGATTCGCAAACGCTCCTGCTGTACGATTTCGCGACGCAGAAGTGGACGCCTCTGGGCACTGGATCGCTGGGCTGGCTCTGCTGGTCGCATGACGGGCAGTACGTGTATGTGCTGGATTTCAGCGCCAAGGACGCAATTGTCCGGATCCACGTCAGCGACTGCAAAGTGGAACCGGTCGCGGATCTAAGCAACCTGATCACGGCGGGACGCTATGGTGCCGCTCTGGCGCTCGCTCCGGACGATTCGCCTCTGATGCTGCGCGATACCGGCAGCCAGGACGTGTATTCGGTGGATTGGCAAGAGTAACGTTTTCCCGCCATGCTCGGGACATCTTTACGAATTCCTTATGAACTCTTGATTGCAGTCTTATGCCCGCCGTAGTGAAATCACTGTGGAAGTTCCTACATTTCACAAACGATTTCGCCGGACGCTGCGCGGATAGCGATGGTGTCGTTCTGTGCGGCCGCACAGTGGCCAGCAAATATTGGTTGTTGGCTGTATTCCAGCTGTCAATTTCTGGTTTCCGCCTTTGGAGATGATGTATGCAGGATGTGCTTTGGGTTGGCGTAACAATTGCGTTTTTCGCGTTGTCGATCGCGTATGTGCACTTTTGCGATCGGGTGAAGTAAAGGCAAAATGCTTGGAGAGTAGAGCGGAAGCGATCGAAGCGCGCGGTTAGGCGCCGCGGCTTTTCCTAATAAAGGCTGGGCGACGCTTCGCGCGGATCGCCCAGATCCCTCGCTTCGCTCGGGATGACAAAAACTATGGACCTTCAATCTTTGATCATGCTGATCGTCAGCGCGCTGACCACCGTGTATCTGTTTTACGCGCTGCTGCGTCCGGAGAAATTCTGAAATGACCGTGAACGGCTGGGTGCAGATTTTCGTATTTCTGGCGCTGATCTTCGCAGTCACGAAGCCGCTCGGAATCTTCATGGCCCGCGTGTTCGCCGGTGAGCGCACCTTTCTCGATCCGGTGCTGCGGCCGGTGGAGCGCGTGATCTATCGCGTGACCGGCGTCGACGACAAGCACGAAATGCGCTGGACCGAATATGCGACGGCGATGCTTTTGTTCAGCGCGGTTTCGATGCTGGTGCTGTATCTGATTGAGCGAATTCAGTATTGGCTGCCGTTTAATCCGCAGCATTTCGCGGGGGTGACGCCGGAACACTTGGCTTTCAATACCGCCGCGTCGTTTACGACCAATACGAACTGGCAGGCATATGCGGGCGAGAACACGATGAGCTATCTCACGCAAATGGCCGGTCTCGCCTTCCACAACTTCACTTCGGCTGCGACGGGCATCGTGCTGGCGATTGCGTTTATTCGCGGCATTGCGCGGCGGCAGATGCAGACGCTGGGGAATTTCTGGGTTGATTTCACCCGCTGCTGTTTGTGGGTGCTGCTTCCCTTCTGCGTTGTGGGTGCACTGTTCCTGGTTTCGCAAGGCGTCGTGGAGAATTTGCATCCTTATGACACCGTGAAACTGGTTGAGCCGCAGCAGGTGCAGCGCGTGGGTGCCGATGGAAAACCGGTGGTTGACGCCGCCGGCAAGCCGGTGATGGATACGGTCACGACGCAGACGATCGCGCAGGGACCGGTCGCATCGCAGGAAGTGATCAAGGAATTCGGCACGAATGGAGGCGGCTTTTTCAATGCCAACAGCGCGCATCCGTTCGAAAATCCTTCTCCGTTGACTCATTTGTTTGAGATGTTCTGCATTTCGCCATCGGCGGGGGATTGACGTACACGCTGGGAAAAATGACGGGGTCGACTGCGCATGGTTGGGCGGTCTGGTCGGCCATGGCGATTTTGTTTCTGTGCGGAGTCACGGTCTTGTATTGGGCCGAGGCGAAAGGCAATCCGTTGTTACCGAAAGCCGTCGAGCAGCAACAGGTGGGGCATTTGCAGCCGGGCGGAAACATGGAGGGTAAGGAAGTCCGCTTTGGCATTGCCCAGTCCGCGCTGTTTGGCACCGTCACTACGGACGCAAGCTGCGGTGCAATCAGCAGCTGGTTCGATTCCTATACGCCGCTCGGCGGAATGGTGCCGCTGGTGAACATCATGCTGAGCGAAGTTATCTTCGGCGGTGTGGGCTCGGGCATGTACGGGATTCTCGTCTATATCGTGCTGGCCGTGTTTATTGCCGGTCTGATGGTGGGACGCACGCCGGAATATCTGGGCAAGAAGATCGAGGCTTATGACGTAAAGATGGCGATGCTGGTATCGCTCGTCTTTCCGCTGATCATTCTCTGCCTGACCGGAATCTCGGTGGTGCGGGGATTTGGAACGTCGAGCATCAGCAATGCCGGACCGCACGGGTTGACGCAGATTCTTTACGCGTTTGTTTCGTCGGCGGGAAATAACGGATCTGCGTTTGCCGGCCTGACGGTCAACACGCTCTGGTATGACGCAGCCACGGGCATGACGATGCTGCTCGGACGGTTCTTCATGATCATCCCGATGCTCGGAATCGCCGGAAATCTGGCGCAGAAAAAATATGTGCCGCCGTCGTTGGGGACGTTCCCGGTCACGACTCCGTTGTTCACGTTCCTGCTGATCAGCGTGATCCTGATTCTGGGCGCGCTGACGTTCTTCCCTGCCCTCAGCCTGGGGCCAATTCTCGAACACTTACTCATGAATATTGGAAAGACTTTCTAAAACTTATGTCGAGCCATCGCAAATCAGTTTGGGATCTGAAAATCGTCCGCGACGCAGCCTGGAGTTCGGTGCTGAAGCTGAATCCGCGCAACATGATGGGGAATCCGGTCATGTTCGTGGTGGAAATTGGCAGCGTGATCACGACGGCATTGCTGGTGCTGCATCCGCACGAAGCGTTCAGCTTTAATCTACAAATCACGCTGTGGCTGTGGTTCACGGTGCTGTTCGCGAATTTCGCGGAGGCCATGGCGGAAGGTCGGGGCAAGGCGCAGGCGGACACGCTGCGGCGCGCCCGCACCGAAACGATTGCGAAGCGCTATACGTGTGACAACAAGATCGAGGAAGTCCCCAGCGCGCAGCTGCGCGCCGGTGACATGTGTTCGGTAACGGCAGGGGAATTGATTCCGGGCGACGGAGAGATTGTGGAAGGCGTCGCGTCGGTGGATGAATCGGCGATTACGGGCGAGTCGGCGCCGGTGATCCGCGAAGCCGGCGGTGATCGCTCGGCTGTGACCGGCGGAACGCGCGTTTTGAGCGATCACATCCGGGTGAAGATCACTTCCAATCCCGGCGAAACGTTTCTGGATCGCATGATCGCGCTGGTCGAGGGTGCGGCGCGGCAAAAAACGCCGAACGAGATTGCGCTCAACATCCTTCTCGCTGGGCTGACGATCATTTTTCTGCTCGCAGTGGTCACGCTGCAGCCGTTTGCGATTTATTCGGGATCTCCGCAGACAGTTTTTGTTCTGGTCTCGCTGCTGGTCTGCCTCATTCCCACGACCATCGGCGGATTGCTCTCAGCGATTGGAATCGCGGGCATGGACCGGCTGGTGCAGCACAACGTTCTGGCGATGTCGGGACGCGCGGTTGAAGCTGCCGGCGATGTGAATACGTTGTTGCTCGACAAGACGGGAACGATCACATTCGGCAATCGGCAAGCGACGGAATTTCTGCCGGCTCCGGGAGTCACGGAGCAGCAGATGGCCGATGCGGCGCAGCTTTCGTCGTTGGCCGACGAGACTCCGGAAGGACGTTCGATTGTCGTTTTGGCCAAGGAGAAGTATCAACTGCGGGGTCGTGAATTCGCCAGCCACGAGGCGCAGTTCATTCCCTTTACCGCTCAAACACGAATGTCGGGCGTAAATCTCGATGGCCGCGAGATTCGCAAGGGCGCTGCGGACGCGATTGCGCGATACGTAGAACAGAACGGTAACGGTGCGATGCCGCCGGAAGTTAAAGCTGTGGTCGAGAAGATTGCATCCTCGGGCGGAACGCCGCTGGTGGTTGCGGAAAATCGGCGAGCGGTGGGAGTGATTCATCTCAAAGACGTAGTCAAGGGCGGCATTCGCGACCGGTTCGCGCAATTGCGGGAAATGGGAATCCGAACGGTGATGATTACCGGCGATAACCCGCTGACCGCGGCGGCGATTGCGCGCGAGGCGGGCGTCGACGACTTCCTGGCGCAAGCCACACCGGAAGACAAGCTGAAGCTGATTCGCAGCGAGCAGGGGGGTGGAAAACTCGTGGCGATGACCGGCGACGGCACCAACGACGCTCCGGCGCTGGCGCAAGCCGACGTGGGCGTGGCGATGAATACCGGGACGCAGGCGGCCAAGGAAGCCGGGAACATGGTCGATCTCGATTCGAATCCCACGAAGCTGATTGAGGTTGTGGAAATCGGCAAACAGTTGCTCATGACGCGCGGGGCGCTGACCACGTTTTCGATCGCCAACGATGTAGCGAAATATTTTGCGATTATCCCGGCGATGTTTGCGGGGACGTTTCCTGTGCTGAATGCGTTGAACATCATGCGCCTGAAGACGCCTGAGTCGGCGGTGCTTTCGGCGGTGATTTTCAACGCGCTGATCATCGTCGCGCTGATTCCGCTGGCGCTGCGGGGCGTGAAATATCGCGCCATGAATGCCGAAGCACTGCTGCGGCAAAATCTGTTCATCTATGGAGTGGGCGGCCTGATTGCGCCATTTGTGGGCATCAAGCTGATTGACATGATCATCACGGCGGTGAGGCTGGCGTGAGTTTTTCCTGGGCTCTCCGCGGCGGAAAGCTTTTGATCGCAGAGTTCGCGGAGGATTCGCAGGGTTCGCGGAGTAGTTGCTGGGTATAAGGTTGGAACTTCCAGAAGAAAGTTCTTATGAAAAAGAATCTGATTACAGCGGTTCTGATGACGATCGCCATGACGATCCTGCTGGGGCTGATTTATCCGTTGGTAGTCACGGGCCTGGCGCAGGTTTTCTTTCGCGACAAGGCAAATGGGCAGATTATTGTGCGCAATGGCCAAGCGATTGGATCGCGTCTCATCGCGCAGCCGTTTGCCGAGGCGAAGTATTTTCATCCACGCGAGTCGGCGGCGGGAAATGGGTACGATCCGACCAACTCGAATGGCAGCCAGCTTGGGCCTACGAATCAGAAGCTGATTGACCGTGTGAAGAGCGATGTGGCTGCGTTGCAGCAGGAGAATCCCGGGAAGCCGATTCCGGTCGACATGGTCACGACGTCGGCTTCGGGACTGGATCCGGATATTTCGCCGGCCAATGCGGAATTTCAGATTCCGCGCGTCGCGAAAGCGCGAGGCATTCCGGAAGCGATGGTGCGCGCGCTGGTCGAGAAATATACGGCCCAACGCGAATTAGGTCTGCTCGGCGAGCCCCGCGTGAACGTGCTGGAACTGAATCTGGCTCTGGATGATATGAGCGGGAAATAGGTGGTGCCGCGCGCTGAAGCGGGCTCGGTGCTTCCCTGCTCGCGGTCCCGGCACTTCCGTGCGGGCTTTACATTCCGCCGCTTCGCGGCTTCTGATCAAGTGCTCAACGCCAGGAAGGTCCTGGCAGGACCGTGCTGAAAACTCCCTGAGAAACCGCTGCTAGTGCGGACTTGCACGAGGTTCTTCGCTTCGCTCAGGATGACAGACGAAGAAGTTGTGGCTTGATCAGAGTCTTCTAAGGCCTTTTCCTCACCCCGGCCTTTTCCTCACCACCCACCTCGAACAATCATTCTCGGGGTCGGGCCCTGCTGCGAACGGCGGTAGCACTCTGCGAAAATGCGGCATCTAAACTTTATCGGGGTTCATCTTTGAGGCAAGGAAAGGTTCGATCATGAGTTCGAGTTCGTGCCATCGTGTTATCCAATCTCTCGCGGTGCTGGGCTTATCGGCACTTTTGACAATTTCGGGGTGGTCGCAGAGCCCGGACGCGAAATTGCCGAATGCGGCGACTCCTTCTGCGGATGTGACGCGCTACACGCTCGACAACGGACTGCGGGTGGTGATTGTGCGCAACGATCTAGCTCCGGTCGTCACCGTGCAGGAAAACTATCTGGTTGGTGGAGATGAAACGCCCGCCGGCTTTCCCGGCATGGCACACGCGCAAGAGCACATGGCTTTTCGCGGATGCTCCAATCTGTCGGCGGATCAGATTGCAGCGATCTTCGCGCAGCTGGGCGGCGACAACAATGCCGACACGCAGCAAAATATCACGCAATATTTTGAAACCGTCCCCGCCAAAGATTTAGACATTGCCCTGCACGCTGATGCCGACTGCATGCGCGATATTGCCGACAGCGACGAGCAATGGGCGGAAGAGCGAGGCGCGATCGAGCAGGAAGTCTCGCGCGACCTGTCGAGTCCGACCTACAAGTTTCTGGTGCAGATGGATCGAGACATGTTCGCGGGCACTCCCTACGAACATGATCCGCTGGGAACACGGGATTCCTTCGACAAGACGACCGGGGCCATGCTGAAAAGTTTCGAGGAAACCTGGTACGCGCCCAACAACGCGATTCTGATCATTACGGGGCAGGTCGATCCCGAGAAAACGATCGCGACGATCAAGCAGCTCTACGGCAGCATCCCGCGGAAAACGATCCCCGCGCGAGCTGAAGTCCATTTGCAGCCGGTGAAATCCGAGCACATCAATTTGCCGAGCGACTATCCCTACATCATCAGCCTTATCGGGTTTCGCATGCCCGGAACAGACAGCCCCGATTACGCGGCCAGCCGAGTGTTGAGCGATGTGCTGGCCAACCAGCGCGCCGACATTTATGGGCTCGTTCCGGCGGGCAAGGCGCTGGATGCCGGATTCGAAACGGGCGAGACCTATCCCAAGGCCGGGTCTGCCTTTGCCTACGCGGTGATTCCGACGACAGGAAATGCCGCGGCCAGCGAACAATCGCTGGAAGCGCTGATCGCCGGTTACGTGAAGAACGGAGTTCCCGCCGACCTGGTGGAAGCGGCCAAGCGCAGCGAGGAGGCTTCGTTTGAATTCGAGCGGAACTCCATTCCGGGGCTGGCTTCGCTCTGGTCGCAAGCGCTGGCCGCCGAGCATCGAGAGTCACCGGAAGAAGATGTCGAAGCGATCCGCCGAGTAACGCTGGAAGACCTTACCCGTGTGGCCAGGGAATTTCTGGTGACGCAGAATTCGGTGGTGGGAACGCTCGTCCCTCAGCCGAGCGGGAAGCCGGTGGCGGGCAAGGGATTTGGCGGCACGGAGAAAGTTACGCCTACGGCCACGAAGCCGGTTGCCTTTCCTGATTGGGCGCAGTCGCTGACGCGATCGGTTCCGATTCCTACGTGGGATCTCCATCCCGTCGAGAGCGCGCTGCCGAACGGCATTCGGCTGATCGTGGAAACTGAGAACTTGAGTCCTACGGTGACCGTGACGGGAGAGATTCGGCACGAGCCGGATCTGGAAACGCCGCCGCAGCAGGAAGGGGTCGCCTCTGTTCTCGACGGATTGTTTTCTTACGGCACGACCACGCTGGACCGGATCGCGTTCCAGAAGGCGCTCGACGACATTGCCGCCAATGAGAGCGCCGGCGATACGTTTTCG
>JASHQK010000422.1 GCA_030039195.1 Candidatus Sulfotelmatobacter sp. | reverse complement strand
AGACGAATTTCAACACGATTTTGCGCTATCTGAAGAATGTCGTTCGCCACTTTCCTGACGATCCCGAAATGCACATCGATCGTTACCAGCAGGAGGACCCAACTATGCCGCTTGCCGCGCAGGAAGGAATAGTTCTGAAAGGCTCAGGCGAGGCATCTTGAGTTCCTCTTTTCGTCAGGACGGTTAAGGGCTAGTCGGTTCCTTGCCGCGAAAGGGCGCGTCAACCCAAACACCCGCGCTCTCACCGGGGATCTCGCGTGCCGCGCGTTCCGCTACCGTTGTTCCTTCATCCGCGTCTTCTTCCTTGTATAGAAGCGCTGAAACTTCGCCCGGTTGCCGCACTTCGTCATGTCGCACCAGCGCCGCCGATGATTCTTGCTGGTATCCAAAAACAACCACAGGCAGGTTCTCGCTGCGCAAGGACGCACGAACGCCAACTGGTCCGACGCAAGCAGGTCCGCGGCCGAGCGCGCAATCGGCCACAAGGGCGCATCGAAACTCAACGCCTCTTCAAATTTCCACTCGAACCGTCCGTTGGTCTCGACCAGTTGCGCATGCTGCGCTGCTTCCTGCACAAACTGATTCAAGGTCATCAGTGCGCTACGCGGCGCAGTTTTCTTATTCACGATCGCCCACAGGACGGCATACATCACTTCGCGCAACTCGATCGCAGCCGTGAGCGCGCGCTTCGCTTCTTCGGGCGAAGTCTGGCTGCGCGTAAATAGCTGGTCGACTTCACGCGTTCTCAAAATTCCGGTGTCCTCGCCGAAGCGTGCCAGATCAATATAGGTCTTCAGCAATTCTTTCGGTTCGTTGGTGTAGCGATCATCGAGCGTGTTGACGAAGTCCAGGCACACCGCTCCCCCCGTCAGCTCAAACCGAGGTGGACGGCGCCGCTGGATCTTCTTCCCGCAATAAGTCTCTGCCATCGAATTGCCTCTATTATCTAACCATTAAAACGATATTGACAAGTTAGTTGAACGAGCCTAGGATTTAGCTAACTGGTTAACTATTGTTTGAGGGTTAGATATATGTTTCTCGACCGGCCCGCTCAAATCCTGGCTCTGATTCGCCACAGCACCGCGATGCACGGCATAGAACCTCAAGGCAAACTGAGGAACCAAAGAATGGTAAACATTGGAGGGAGACCCGTGATCGCGCACGCGCGCCGGCCCGCAAGCTCCAGGCATGGCGGCGAGAAGCTCAAGGTCGCCCTCGCCTTCATCGCGATCTATGTGATCTGGGGCTCGACCTATCTTGCCATTCGCTACGCGGTCGAAACGATTCCGCCGTTGATCGTCGTTGGGGTTCGCCACACCATTGCCGGGATCGTTCTTCTGGGTTGGGCGTGGGCTCGCGGCTTTCGTCCCCGGCGCGAGCATTGGATCTCCGGCCTCATCGTGGGCGCTCTGTTCTTTCTCGTCGGCCACGGAGCGTTGCACTGGGCCGAAAAATATGTTGCCTCGGGCCTCGCGGCACTACTCATCGCTACCGAGCCCATGTTCATCCTCGTGCTCGCCTGGATGACGGGCCAGCAGCGCATCAGCCGCATCAGCGCTCTTGGCCTGGCAGTTGGCGTTGCTGGAGTGGCGATCTTGACCTGGGCCGATTTGTCTGCAGAAGGATCGACTCCGCTCGGCGTGGGAGCCGTGTTGCTCGGATCAATCGGGTGGTCGGCAGGAGTTGTGATCTCACCCAAGCTGAAGCTGCCTTCGGATGTGCTGGCGCGAACAGCGGTGCCTCTGGTTTGTGGAGCGGCGCTGGTCTGGATCGCTGCATTTGCCACCGGCGAATTCCATCAGCTCCACTGGGCCAGCATTTCTTTGCGTTCGATCGGCGGCATCGCCTATCTCATCGTCTTCGGATCGATCATTGCGTTTACCGCGTATATGTGGCTCTTGCAGCGCTGCCCGCCAACACTGGTGGCGACGCACACTTACGCAAATCCGGTGGTCGCGGTACTGTTGGGATGGCTGGTGGCCTCGGAACCGCTGACCCTGCGAGTGGTCGTCGCCTGCGTGGCGATTCTGGGCGCGGTGATGCTGATCCGCCGCGGTGAACGACGCGTAGAAGCGGCGCAAGGGGAAGCCACTGCTCGTAGCCGAGATCGAGAAATCAAAACGGCTGCGGTTGAG
This sequence comes from Candidatus Sulfotelmatobacter sp., assembly GCA_030039195.1. Classification (GTDB taxonomy): domain Bacteria; phylum Acidobacteriota; class Terriglobia; order Terriglobales; family Acidobacteriaceae; genus Sulfotelmatobacter. The sequence continues at coordinate 22,037 of JASHQK010000422.1, read as the reverse complement.
CGCGTTTCCTAGGATGTAGCCCAGGACGCATTCGTCCGGTGTGGCCGAAGGCCATGTCGGTGCCCTCGTGGCTGATTCGCGCTCGCTGTTGAATCCACTTGGTGCGGGCCGAGCTTCGCTCGGCCGGGCGGCCGAAGGCGTCCGCCCCTACACGGGCCCATTCGCAATACACAATCTCGCTTCGAAGAAGTTCTCGACATTCATCAGAACTTCCGGCGCGGATTTGGATTCGTAAATCGCCTTGCGCAGTCCCGCTCCGCCCGGAACGCCGTGCGTAAACCACGACGCGAACTGTTTCATCTTTCCGATCGCATCGGGCAGTTCTTCTTCAATCAGCATCTGAAAATATGTGCGGATCATCTGGTACCGGTCGGCCTCAGAGGGGTGGTCGTATGGAAGCGAGCCAAACGCGCGATCATTGTGGCGCAACGAGCGCGCCATGTCGCGCGGCTCGGCTGGGTCCCTCGTCGGGCAGGAATCGCCCTCCTCAGGATGACAAACCTCACGCATCGTTCCGCAATACTGCTGAATCTGGCGGAAGATCCAGGGATTCGACGGCGCCGTGCGGCCGATCATGACGGCGTCGCATCCGGTCTGCGTGACCATAGCGCACGCGTCTTCGGGCGAGCGGATATCGCCGTTGCCGATGACGGGAATCTTCACCGCATCTTTTACCGCAGCGATCCACTCCCAGCGGGCGTTGCCGCTGTATCCCTGCTCGCGCGTGCGGGCATGAAGAGCCACGGCAGCAAGTCCGCACGATTCGGCCATGCGCGCCAGTTCCACGCAGACAATTTCTTCGTCGTTCCATCCCGCGCGAAACTTCACCGTGAATGGAATCTTCACCGCCGCGCGCACGGATTCGAAAATCTTGCCGATGACGGGGAGATCCCGCAGCAGACCTGAACCGCCGTTGCATTTGACGACTTTTTTTGCCGGACATCCGAGATTGAGATCGACCAGATCGAAGCCGAGTCCTTCGACCATGCGCGCGGCCTCAGCCATCACTTCAGGATTGCTGCCAAAGAGTTGCGCCGAGATGGGATGCTCGTCGTCGTAGAAATGCAGATAGCGTTTCGCCTTCTGGTCCTTTTTGCGAAGCACGCCATCGGCCGAGGTGAACTCGGTCATGATCAGGCCGCATCCGCCAAGATTGCGAATGAACCGGCGGAATACGGTGTCGGTCACGCCGGCCATAGGAGCAAGGACTGTGGCAGGAGCGATGCGAAGGCCACCGATTACGACCTCGGACGGGACAGTTCTAGGCGGCAAGCTTTCGCGGGCAGAACCCGCCCTGAGCTTGTCGAAGGGAGTGCCTGCGCCGCCCGAGTTGTCCCAGAACTTGCGCATCTCGTTATTTTACTTGGTCCCCCGCTATGTCGGGTGTGCGACAATCTTGTGTTTTTCTGGAGGCTGGTTATGCGCGCAATCCGCGAGATTCTGCTGACGGAGTACATCGGGGCCATTCTTGTTGCGGTGCTGGTTGCCGACGCTTTCTCAACATTGATCACAACCGTGGTTGCGCAGATTTCCCTCCATGAGCGGCTCAGGCAGAATCCCATGCTGGACACGCACCGACTGTCCACGACCTATTCCCTGCTTGACGCGTTTTCCAGGATTGCCCTCTACCTGATCTCCGCCTACCTGCTTGCGCGTTGGCTCTATCCTGCCAAGCGCCTACCATCGGGCTCGGATGACGGTACGTCAGTCGAGGAGCATGGCCGATGACAGAATTTAAGCCGTTGGCTAAGAGGTTCGCCGGGCCTATGATCGCGGCTTACCTCCTGCATTGGGGAGTGTGGAGCGCGTTGTTAACGGGAACGCAGGTTGTCCTGGCTCTCATGACGAGAAGCGTGAATTGGTTTGCGGCGCTGTTTGGCCAAGTTTCGGTCGTCGAGCAGGAGACTGTTTTTTTTCAGCTTCTGCCGGCGGAACTGGTAGAGGGGATCGTTCCGATCATTGCCGGATTACTGGTTGGATGGTGGGTATTGTACAGAGAGCGCAGGATCCTGCGACCGCCTGCATCGCCCTCAAGCTAAAGCAAAAGCCCTCGCCGCAGCGAGGGCTGATTTATCCGCGTTGATGCGTGAAAATCCGCGGCTTACTTCTTGGCCGTTTCGGCCTTGGCGTACTTGCGGCGGAAGCGCTCCACGCGTCCGGCGGTATCGACCAGCTTCTGCTTGCCCGTGAAAAAGGGATGGCAACTCGAGCAAATTTCTACCGAAATGTCGCCCTTGTGGGTCGAGCGGGTCATAAACGTATTGCCGCAGGCGCAGTGCACGCGCACTTCGTGATATGCGGGATGAATCGCAGCCTTCATGATGGGTCCAAAACCTCTTTTCGAATCATTAGATTCTACAGGATTGGCGCGGGATTCAGCAAACGGCGGGAGGGCAGCGCGGTGTTCGTCGAAACTCCCACTTCTCGCAAAACCGGCGAGAAGTGGGGCATCCCATTTTCACTTTGTCTCCCTGGGCCGAGGGAGGCTCGCTCAGGATGACAACCAAACTTAGAACAGCGACGCCTGCCGCCGGTTGGGCGTGATGCCGAAATGCTCGTAGGCGAGTTGCGTGGCGACACGGCCGCGCGGCGTGCGGTTCAGAAACCCGATCTGCATCAGAAAAGGTTCGTAAATTTCCTCGATCGCGTCCGGCTCCTCGGCTAGAACGGCAGCCAGCGTGTTCACGCCGACCGGCCCCCCTTGATATTTCTCGATGATGGTCAGCAGCAGCCGCCGATCCACTTCATCGAAACCGTACTGATCGACTTCCAGCATTTCGAGCGCAGCCTTGGCCGTGGGCTCGTCAATTCTGCCCGCACCCCGCACCTGCGCGTAATCGCGGACGCGGCGCAGCAAACGGTTCGCAATGCGTGGCGTGCCGCGGGAGCGGCTGGCGATCTCCATGGCTCCGGCACGATCGATCTGAACGGCTAAAATTTCCGCCGAGCGCTCGACGATGATGCGCAGATCTTCCGGAGTATAGAACTCAAGCCGCAATACGATGCCGAAGCGCGCCCGCAGCGGCGAAGAAATCAGTCCCGCGCGCGTGGTCGCACCCACGAACGTAAATGGCTTGACCTGCAGCGTGTGCGTGCGCGCCGAGGGGCCCTGGCCAATGATGATGTCGAGCTTGTAATCTTCCAGCGCCGAGTAGAGCAATTCTTCGAGAACCGGTTGCAGGCGGTGGATTTCGTCGATGAACAGGACCTGCTTTTCCTGCAGATTCGTCACGATGGCAGTCAGGTCGCCTTTGATCTGCAACAGCGGCGCGGCCGTAGGCTGAAAATGCACGCCCAATTCATTGGCGATGATGTTGGCCAGCGTGGTCTTGCCCAGCCCCGGAGGGCCATAGAGCAGGACGTGATCCATGGCCTCGCCGCGGGAGCGCGCCGCTTCGATCGCGACCTGCAGGTTTTCTTTGACTTTTTTCTGCCCTATGAACTCGGCCAGCCGCTGCGGCCGGAGCTTCAGTTCGAATGAGGAATCGTCGTCCATCGGCGCCGCCGAAACCAGGCGTTCGCGCTTGCTTTCATCTTGCGGATCAGGATTGCGGAATGCTGTGGCCATTGCTCCGGATGGTAGAACGAAATGCGAAACAGCGCAATCGAGGATTGTAAGTGCGTTCACCACAAAGGGCAGGAAACTGAGAGCAGCCCGGCAGCGACGGTTTCGCCGCGCGCGAAATCCCTTCGCCCCGCTGGTGAGGGCGCGGGGCGTCGGGATGACGCCAATTTTCACGCCGCTTTAAGCGACTGCGTGCTTTTCCCGCTGCGCTTTCACTTCTTCCGCCATCGCGTACTTCAGCTCTTCAATTCCCTTGCCGGTCACGGCGGAAATCTCGTACAGCTTCTTCTTTTTCTTCCGGCAATATTTCTTCAGTGCCGCCAGCTTGTCTTTGTTCGCGACATCAATCTTCGACGCGACCATGATCATCGGTTTTTCTTCGAGATGCGCGCCGAAGCTGCCCAGCTCTCCGAGAATCACTTCCACATCTTTAGCCACTTCGTCGCGTCCGCTGCCGTCGGAAACATCGACCAAGTGCACAAGCAGACGCGTGCGTTCGATGTGCCGCAGAAACTGCGTTCCCAAGCCAGCTCCGGTGTGCGCGCCTTCGATCAGGCCGGGGATGTCGGCAACGACGAAGCTGACTGCATCTTTCTCGTCGCCGACCACGACAACTCCCAGATTCGGCTCCAGCGTGGTGAAGGGATAATCGGCGATCTTGGGACGCGCGGCGGAAATTCGCGAGATCAGTGTCGATTTTCCGACGTTCGGATATCCGACCAGGCCGACATCGGCGAGCAGCTTGAGTTCCAGGCGGTAAGTGCGCTCTTCGCCCGGCCTGCCGGGCTCATGCTCGCGTGGCGCCTGATGCGTGGAAGTTGCAAACTGCGCATTACCTCGCCCACCGCGCCCTCCGCGGGCGATGATGATCCGCTCGTCGGGGCCGGAAAAGTCGAATACTTTCTCGCCGGTCTCATCGTCGTAGACGATCGTTCCCACCGGGACCTTTAGCACGACATCGCTACCATCGCGGCCGGTCTTGTTCGCGCCTTCGCCATGGCGTCCGCGCTCGGCTTTGTATTCGGGATTGAAGCGAAAGTGCACGAGCGTATTGTGGCGCTCGCTCGATTCCATGATGACATCGCCGCCCTTGCCGCCATCGCCGCCGGAAGGCCCGCCGCGCGGGACAAATTTCTCTCGCCGAAACGCCATGCAGCCATTTCCGCCGTCACCCGCCTTCACGCGAATTTTCGCTTCATCGATGAACATGAGTTCTCGCTGATTCGGGCCGGCAGAACGCCGTCTACTCAGACTCGCTGACGAAGATCGCCCGGCACTTCTCCGGGTTGAAAACATTTTTCCTCAGGCGCGCCTGAGTCTTCCCATCCAGACTGTCGTAGGCTGCCTGAAACCGTGTCCGATCGTTACGGCAGACGCGCTCCTCATTCCCGGTGTAATCGGAATGAACATCATTGGGGGCCAGCAATCCGTAGCGGATGTACGCCGGAAGGTACTGCGGAAATACCATGACTGCATCGGCGATAGAGCGCGGCCAATGCTCGTATATCTGGGCCAGGCTCTCCATGTCCTTGGTGGACTTCGTTGCGCCTTCGTGCCAATCCGGCAGCGTCATCATCTGCGATTGCTCCGCTTCCGACTCCGGGATATTGCGCAGCAAGCCCTCCGCAGCGATCCTTGAGGGCTCCAGCAGAAGCCATTTCTCGTAGTACACGATTCTTCCCAATTTTGTGGCGCCTGCCTGCTGGCGGTACGCATTCAGACACTCGACGTCGCCGCAGAGGCTCATCGAGGTTAGTAGCTTGTAATCGGACTCTGGGTTCGGCACAGAAGCTTGCTGGGCCACAAGCAGGTGACAGAGAAATAACATCAAGAGGAATGAGCCCAGAAGGGTGGAAACGCGGCTCCGATCCATCTCGATATCTCTCCCTCCAGCAAAAGAAAAGCCCCGGCCCAAAGGCGAGGCTTTGTGAGCAGCCGATCTAACCCGCGCGGTCCAGCCGAACGATCTCCGGAGCTAATTCGCTTCGACCGGCTCGACCATCACGAACTTGCCCATCGAGCCCTTGTCCTGGAACTTGATGCGGCCGGTGATCTTGGCGAAGAGCGTGTCGTCTTTGCCGCGGCCGACGTTCAGTCCGGGCTTCACGCGCGTGCCGCGCTGCCGCACGATAATTGTGCCTCCGGGAACGACCTGTCCGCCGAACGCTTTGAAGCCGAGCCGCTGCGAATTTGAGTCGCGGCCATTTCGTGAAGTGCCTTGCCCTTTTTTGTGTGCCATAGGAATCCAGTTGTTAGTGGCTGGTTGCCAGTTGCTGGTAAATCAGTACCGAGTTGCGAGTACCAAGCGAGTCAAAATCCGCGGGGAAAATTCCTCGCAGCCTGGGACTCGGGACTCAGGACTACTTACTTCTTCTTCGCCGCTTTCTTCGCGGTTTTCTTGGGAGCCGATTTCTTTTTCGCCGCGGGAGCCTTTGTTTCTACGGCTTCGTCTTCGCTTTCGGCAGCTTTGACCTTCTTCGGCTTGGCTTCCTTAGCCGGCAATTCGGGAGCTTTGAAGCTTTGACCGTTGGAGGCGATCTCGGTGATGCGCACCGCCGTGAACGCCTGCCGATGTCCGCGCAGCTTCTTGTACTGCTTCTTGCGCTTGTAGTGGAAGACGATGACTTTCGCGCCGCGGCCCTCTTCCACAATCTCGCCGACAACGCGCGCGTCCACCTGATGGCCGACCTGGCCGTCTTCGGTCGAAAGCGCCACAACCGGAAATTCAATCTGGCCGGTTGTGCCCACTTTTTCCACTCGAATCACATCGCCGGGCGCGACCCGGTACTGTTTCCCACCAGCGCGGATGACCGCGTACATGCTGCCTCCAAGATGTCGATGAATCGCCGAGAATTCAGACCCGAGGCGCACACGAGCGCTCTTCAGGTTGCCGATCTTTCTCGTTATGCTTGCTGTGTTTTCCGCCTCGGCGCTTCAGCTCAAGGCGCGCATCCCCAGAACGGGAGCGAGTACAGGCAAACTCAAGTATTTTAGCGTGCGTGCCGGAAAACGGTCAAACGGCGTACCCTCGCTTGTACTGTCCGCAAGTGTCAAGGCCAAGAGCTTTGGACCGCTGAGTCCGCGGAGGTCCTCGCAGAGACCGCAAAGAACGGCACGTTCTAGTAGAATCAAGCGTCCGAAACGAGTATGACTGACATCCGCCGCGGTCTGATTATCGTGAATACCGGCCCCGGCAAGGGCAAGACTACCGCGGCAATGGGCACGGCGCTGCGCGCGGTCGGCCAGGGAATGCGCGTGCTCATGCTGCAGTTTCTGAAGGGATCGTGGCATTACGGCGAACTCGATGCTGTCCAGGCTTTCGGCGACAAGTTCGTGATGAAGCAGATGGGACGCGGTTTCGTAAAAGTTGGCGCGGAGAAACCCGATCCCGAAGACGTTCGCATGGTTGAGGAAGCCTGGGCCGAAGCGGATACAGCGATTCACTCCGGCGAGTGGGATCTGGTGATTCTCGACGAGATCAATTACGCCATCAGCTACGGCATGCTCGATCCGGCCAAAGTGGTCGAGAGCCTGAAAACGAAACCGGAGATGGTGCACGTCATCTTGACGGGCCGCAATGCGCACCCCACAATTGTGGAGATTGCCGACACCGTCACCGAAATGCGCCAGGTGAAGCACGCGTATGAGAAGGGCGTGATGGCGCAGAGGGGAATTGAGTATTGAGTCCCGAGTACCGAGTACCGAGTACCGAGGAAGAACCCTAGCTGTTTTCTCGGTACTCGGTACACGGTACTCGCAACTGACAATGGCTTGGTTTAAGCGCGAATCCGGCGAGCTCGACACTTCGGGCGAAAAGAAAGTCCGCACCGAAGGACTGTGGGTGAAGTGTGACAGTTGCCGGCAGATCATCTGGAAAAAAGATCTGGAAGAAAACATGAACGTCTGTCCGAAATGCGAAAAGCATTTCCGGATCGACGCGCGTACCCGCCTGGCCCAGCTGATCGACGATAATCAATATGAAATTTTTGACGCCAACCTGGCTTCCACCGATCCGCTGAAGTTTGTCGATTTGAAGCCGTATTCTTCGCGGCTGAAACAGGCGCAGAAAGACACCGGGCTGAAAGACGCTGTGATCAACGCGCAGGGCAAGCTGCAAGGCAGGCCTGTCATCGCCAGCGTGATGGAGTACGCGTTCATTGGCGGCAGCATGGGAGCGGTGGTCGGCGAAATGATCTCCCGGGCGATCGAGCGGGCTGCGGATACGCGCACGCCTTTGATCATCGTTTCGGCTTCCGGCGGGGCGCGCATGATGGAGGGCGTGATCAGCCTGATGCAGCTGGCCAAGATTTCTGCGGCGCTGGCTCGGCTCGATAAAGCCCGCGTTCCCTATATTTCGCTGTTGACCGATCCAACGACCGGCGGAGTGACGGCTTCCTTCGCGATGCTTGGGGATCTGAACATTGCCGAGCCTGGAGCGCTGATTGGATTCGCCGGGCCGCGAGTGATCGAGCAGACCATCCGGCAAAAGCTGCCCCCGGGATTTCAGCGCAGCGAATTCCTCCTGGAGCACGGCATGCTCGACGCCGTCGTTTCGCGCAAACAGCTCAAGCCCTACATCGCACGGGCGCTGGAGTTCATGACTCCAGCTCTCAGCTCTCGGCCATCGGCTGTCAGTTAAACTATTGCTGGAGCCACGCTGGCTGCCGGTCTCGGCCGTCGCCATCCCAACTTTGCCGCTACTCCGAAAATTGGATACTCTGACAGGCCAAGCTGAAGGCTGACGGCTGATAGCTGAAAGCTGAACCCATGTCGTACGAAACCGCGGTTGCGAGAATGTTTGCGCTGGGCCACGAGCTGGCTCAGACGCCCTCGCACAAGTTCGACTTGGCGCACATACGGGTGCTCCTCGCGGCACTCGATCATCCGGAGCGGACATTACCGAGCGTCCTTATTGCGGGCACGAACGGCAAAGGATCGACCGCGGCCACGCTGGCATCGATTCTGCGGGTTTCCGGACTCAAGACCGCTCTCTATACCTCGCCGCATCTGGTTCGAATCAACGAGCGCATTCGCATCAACGGCGAGCAGATCGACGACGACTCGTTCGCCCGGCTGCACGGCGAGATCGATCACGTTTCCGAGAAGCTGATTGAGCAAGGCAGGCTGCCCTGGCATCCGAGTTTTTTCGAGATGATGACGGCGATCGCGTTCCTCCATTTCAGCCGCGAACGCGCCGACCTTGCCGTGCTCGAAGTCGGGATGGGCGGACGGCTCGATGCAACCAATGTCGTTGAACCGCTGGTCAGCGTGATTACCGACATTTCGCTTGATCATCAGAAATTTCTGGGCAACACCGTCGCCGAAATTGCGCGCGAGAAAGCAGGGATCATTCGGCCATGCGGGATAGTAGTGACTCTGCCGCAGCAACCGGAGGCGAACGACGTGATCGGCAAGGCGATTCTCGAACTCGACGCGCGCGGAGTGAGCGCGGTGCAGTACGTGCCGCCGATCTCGCCGGCCAGTACCGAGTACCGAGTACCGAGAACCGAGAACAAAGCACACGCTACCCAGCCGCTTTATCGATATCCACTGGCACTGATGGGCAAACAGATTCTGGTCGAAACGCCGCTAGTGGGCCGGCATCAGTTGCGCAATGTCGCGCTGGCGATCGCGGCAGCGGAGGAATTATCCAAGCAGGGAACCGGGCAAAACGCCAGGCCGGGAATTACGGCCGATTCCATCGAACGCGGCATTCGCGAAGTCCGCTGGCCAGGAAGGTTTCAGGTGCTCGCGCCGCATGACGACTGGCCGGAAATTGTCTTCGACGTGGCGCATAATCCCGCGGGAGCCTGGGCGCTGCGTTCAGCGCTTTCCGAGCACTACGACGAACGTCGGTTGGTTTTCGTTTTTGGCGCGATGCGCGACAAAGCCATCGCCGAGATGGCGGAAATTTTGTTTCCGCTGGCAGAGCGCGTGATTGCAACGCATCCCGACAATCCGCGATCGGCATCGCCGGAAGAAATTCAACAGGCGGCCGAGCGGACGGGCGTGGAAATCGAGAGTATCGCCGATGCATCTGAGGCTTTGCAGTGCGCTCGCACACGGGCCCAGCCGAGCGCGGTTATTGTCGTTACCGGATCGATTTACCTCGTCGGAGAGGCCATGCGCATTCTGGGGGTTAGAATTTAGGGGCGGCCAGCCTGCAGTTTCCCCTAAAATAAGAGCAATGGCGGCGTCCAACTCTCCGGTTGAACAAATGGAAAGCGGCACCGGACAAACTGCTGCGCCTGAGCGCAACGGCGAGGGTCCGAGTCCGCACGCGGTTCCAGGACGAAAATACGGCTGGCTGAGCCGCTTACGCTCGTACTTCTTTCTCGATCCACTGATCTGGTTTTACACGCTGGTGATGGGCTTGGCCGCCTTGCCGGGCGGATTCTTCGATCGCGATGGCCGCCGCCTGCATTGGTTTTCATACGGCTGGTCGTGGCTGATTATGAAAACGATCTTTTCGCCGGTCACCGTCACCGGCCTCGACAAGATCGACACCACCAGGCCGCATGTCTATGCTTCGAATCATGCATCCGCGCTCGACATTCCGGTTCTCTACGTGAATTTGCCGTTTCGGTTCCGGATCGCCTTCAAGAAAGAGCTGCTGTCCTATCCGGTGATCGGATGGCAGTTGAAGCGTTCCGGACAAATCTGCCTGGATCAGCAGAATCCCTCGCGCTCGGTCGGAAGCATCCGCACCGCGCTCAAAGGATTGAAGGCGGGCATGCCACTCGTGATTTTCCCCGAGGGCGGCCGCACCGACGACGGTCAAATCAAGCCGTTTCTACCCGGAGCCTTTTTTCTGGCCATCAAGGCGCAAGTCGACATCGTTCCGATCGCCCTGGTCGGGACCTACGAGCTTTTGCCAATGAATACCTATCACATCAAATGCCGCACGCTGGAAATGCGTGTCGGCGAGCCGATTCCGACCGCGGGGCTGACTGTTCGCGATCTCGAAGCGCTATCGGCGAAGGTGCACACAGCGCTGGAAACGCTGTACCATGCTCCCAGCCCAATCAGTTTGTAATTTCCCGGCGTAACTTTTCCGACGGCGTAGCCGTTATTCCACTGTAAGCAAACCGCGGAGAATTCCTTGAGGGTCAGAGGGTGAAGGCTCTGAAGAAAGAAGCGGACGAGCGGCTTCTCATCGAAGCTGCGCAGCACGACCCCGCCCGCTTTGCGGAGCTTTACGAACTGAATTTCGAGCGCGTGTATGCGTATGTCGTTCGCCGAGTGGGCAATCGCGCCGAAACGGAAGACATTACCGCGGAAGTTTTCCATCAGGCGCTGGCCAACCTGAAACGCTTTAAATGGCGCGGGATTCCGTTTGCGGCCTGGCTTTTTCGAATTGCCGCGAATTTGATCAACGATCGCTGGCAGCACGCAGCCCGCGAAGTTCCCGACGAAGGGCTGATCGAAGCTACCAGCGGCGAGATAGTTGCAAGCAAGAACCTCTCGGGAAGAACCGGCAACGTCACCCCGGCCGAGATCGAAGAAGTCGAGCGGCGAGCGACGCTCTTTCGTTTGGTCGAAACTCTTCCCGCCGAGCAGAAACGCGTGGTCGTGCTGAGATTCGTGGATCAGAAAAGTATTAAAGAAGTGGCCAGTGAGATTCGCAAGACTGAAGGAGCCGTAAAGCAATTACAGTTTCGCGCGCTGAGCACGTTACGCGCGCGCATGGAGGGTGCCGATGCCTAAGCGCTCTCTGAATCCGGGCAAGGGCGAACCGAACAAGCTCGACCAGAAAAAAATCGAGCAGTTCAACCGGGCCGTCGAGGGGATGCTGGCGAGAAGCGATGGCCGGCTGGGGAAGGTAGACGCGGAGATCGAGCCACTGGTGCGCATTGCGGCAGAATTGCGCAATCTGCCGAGCGCAAGGTTCAAGGCACGATTGAAATCCGAACTAGAAGGGAAAAAACGTATGTCTACCGTTCTTGAGAAAAGTTCCGGGCCCGTTGCGGGCGTTCAAATCAGTGCCGTACCCGATCTGGTATTCCGAGATTCCGCCAAGGCGATCGAGTTCTACACCAGAGCTCTTGGCGCGAAAGAAACCTTCCGCTTCGAGGCCGGAGGCCAAATTCCGCACGCAGAAATTCTCATTGGAGATTCGAAAGTCGGGCTCCGGGACGAATGGCCCGAAGGCGGCCGCTTCAGCGCCGAGACGCTGGGATCTTCGCCCGTCATCATGAGCATTCAGGTGGACAATGCAGATCGCTTCGTGGAGCGCGCCGTTGCGGCAGGGATGAAAATTCTGCGTCCGCTCAAAGACCAGTTCTATGGCGTCCGCGATGCCACACTGGCCGATCCATTTGGCTATTCGTGGAATATCCGTCAGGTAATCGAAGAACTCTCGGTCGAGGAAATGCATCGCCGTCACGGCCAGCTGGACGTCGGTCCCGAAGGCGGCCAAATGCGGAAAGAACCACGGGGCGTCGATCCGGTTCCTCGCGGCTTCCGCACGGTTACGCCGTATCTTGTCGCGGCCGACGGGAACGCGCTTCTCGACTTTGTGAAACAAACCTTCTCGGCGGAGGAAATGTTGCGGATTCAAACGCCAATTGGCGGAGTGCATGGCGAAATGCGCGTCGGCGACTCGGTTCTCATGATGGGCGGCGGCGTCCCAGGCAAGAAGTTTCCGGGCACGCTGCAACCGCAGGCTTTGCACGTCTATGTCGAAGACGCCGACGCCGTCTATCAGAAAGCACTGGCTGCCGGTGCAACTTCAATCGATGAGCCGCGCGACCAGGATTACGGCGAGCGCTCCGCCAGCATTCAAGATCGTGCGGGAAATTTCTGGTATATCGCCACGGCGAAAGGCGAAAGCCCTGTTCCGCATGGATTGCACAATGTGAATCCGTACCTGCATCCGCTGCGCGCCGAACCGTTCATCAGCTTCCTGAAGCGTGCCTTCAACGCGGAAGAAGTCGCGAAGTACGCTTCGCCCAACGGCGTGGTGAACCATGCCGTGGTTCGCGTGGGCGATTCGGTCCTCGAGATGGGCGAGGCGCACGGCAAGTATCAGCCCATGGAGCCGATGTTCTACATCTATGTGCCGAACATGGAGGCCGTGTATCGGCAGGCCATCGCCGCAGGCGCGACTTCCTTTCAGGAGCCGACCGATCAGCCTTATGGCGATCGCAACGCCGCGGTGAAGGATCCATTCGGGAACAAGTGGTACATTGCCACGCACATCAAAGACGTGCAGATGTGAACAAACGCGGGGGGACGCGAGGGCGTCCCTCCGCATTGACACTTGACAGCGTCTTAGAAGCTTAAATAATACTCAGCAGGCAACCTGACGTCCTTGGTCGGGAGTCGTACAAGCCAGGAGGTCTGCCATGAGAAAGTACGCCGCTTCTGTTTTCCTCCTAGCTGTTCTCGCCATCGCGATTACGTTGGCATGCGGATCGTCTCCGCGTGTTTTGCAGTCGGTAAGCCTCAGCCCTGCTACCGCAGATGGCCAGGGCAGCCCAGTCCAGTTCACGGCCACGGGTTACTTTAACGACCAACCCTCGCCGGTGAAACTGGTGGCGGCTAATTGGGGCGCGTGTTATCAGAACCAACGAACTACCGCTGTTACGGTCAGCTCCGAAGGCCTGGCACGGTGCGCAGCGGGTGCGGTTGGCACATATACAGTTTGGGCCTGGGCCGAGAGCGCTGCCGACTCCTGCGGCGGCAACAACGGAGAGGTCCCGGCGAACCCTTGCGGTGGCGGCGGCCAGTGTCAACCTACAGGTACCGCGCAGCTGACTTGTCCATAAAGATGGGCGGGGGTGGAAATCAGCGGTCCTCGCGCATAGGAGTGGAGGTGTGCTTGGTCTGCACTCCTTGTGCGCACTCGACTATCTATGCGAGAATTCGGCGGATTTTCAGGAGGGTTTCCCAATGAGCAGACGCCTGATAATTGTCTCCTTGTGCCTTTTCGCATTGACGCTCTCCGCCGTATCTCAAACGAAAAAATCCACCATGAAAAAGGCGGCCGCTCCCGCTCCGCCCGACAAAGCTTTTCTGCAGAAAATCTGGGATGGCTGGGGCACGCTGAATCCCGACAACGTCGCGCAGTACTACGCGTCCGGGCCCAACACGTTTTTCGACATCGCTCCGCTGAAATACGCCAGCTGGGACGAATATGAAAATGGAGTAAAGGCCACCTTGGCAGACTATAAGAGCGCAAAGTTCACTCTCAATGACGACACCACGATTCATCCGCAGGGAGATTCAGCATGGGTCACTGCTACGGTCGCCTTTGAAATGACGCACAAATCCGGAAAAGTGGATATGGGCAACATGCGCTGGACCGCGATCCTGGAGAACCAGAACGGCAAGTGGATGCTCGTGCACGAGCACGTCTCAGTCCCGATGCAATAACGCAGGGATCAGTATCGAGTGAGCAGAGGCGAGAGGTTAGGAATCAGAAGGGCGCACGTCTCCGCGTTGTCATCCTGAGCCGCGTACTTTGCGGCGAAGGACCTATGCAATCCCGGGCCAGATGCATAGGTCGCTTCGACTACGCTCAGGGCAGGCTCTTCGGTCCGCAAGAAGCGCGACCTTCAGGATGACAAGTGTTATTACTTGCATACTGAGTCTCTCAGGGGCGACCGCTTCTCAATACCCCTTCCAGAAGAAATACACCGTCATGCCCGTTCCGACCAGCACCACAAACCAACGAACCCAGGCCTGCGGCAGCTTTTGTGCGTAGTGCGCGCCCAGGTATCCGCCCAGAATGCCGCCGACGATCGTCACCGCGCCATGCTTCCAATACACCGCCTTCTCGACCACAAACACCACAACCGCCACTCCGTTAATCACAAATCCCATCACGCTTTTCAGCGCATTCATGGAATGAATGTCGGTCATGCCCAGCGTGGCCAGCATGGCGAGCATCACAATGCCCATACCACCGCCGAAATAGCCTCCGTACACGGCGACTGCGAACTGGAACAGCGTTGCGGCGGCCATCGCCCGGAAGGAAGCTTCGTGCTCCACAACGGATTTGCGCCCCGCCGCGAGCCGGCGTCCGAAGGCAAAGAGCAGGGTTGCGCCTAATATCAGCCAAGGGATTACACGCAAGAAGGTTTCCGCAGGAGTTTTGAGCAACAGGATCGCGCCGGCCACGCCACCAATCAGACTCGCGCCGATCAGCGGCGTCATCACGCGCCGTGCCACATCGAGCCGCTTGCGATAGGCGCCGCCGCTCGCGGCCGCCGCACTCCACAAAGCGATCGTATTGGTCGCGTTGGCTGGAATGGGAGGAACTCCGCTGAACAGCAGCGCGGGAAAGGCGATGAAGCTGCCTCCGCCGGCGACGGAGTTCAGCGCTCCGCCCAGTGCACCCGCGAAAAATAGAAAGACGGCAATTTCCGGTGTCAAGCACCTAGGTGTACCAGAAAGTGGCGGCTCTCGCCAAATTCGCAGTCCAAATCTCGAACCACGAACTACAGAACGGCACGAGGAAATACTGATTTTCTCCCTCGAAAAAACATGTAGGGACAGCCGCCCCCGTCTCTCCGGCCCGAGTGGGGCTCGGCAGTCCTTTGATGGACGGTTGTGAGCACTCACGCTCATGTTCAAGTTCGGCGTTTGACATTTCCAATCGAGTCAACACGCGGCGATATTACCTCTGTAATCGAACGCAATCAGACGCCTCTTGCCGAAACCTCGCCCGTACATCAGGGTTAATATCAAGTAAGACGCTTGTGGGGGGATTCCTATGCGCCATCGATTACTGATGTTCGTTGCCATTGTGTCTTGCAGCATCGCCTGGGGACAAGCGCAGAATGCGCCCGGAAGCACGGATCAAAGCGCGCCTGCGGGCGGCGCTCAATCCGGTTCGGACATGTCTGGTATGTCGCAGCACGACATGTCGAATATGCCCGGAATGATGGATTCCGACAAAGACGCGAACAACGCGGCGGCCACACGCGTCATGCACTCCATGGAAGGACACATGGATATGGGCCCGCACATGAAGATGACGGAGCTGCGTACGCCCAAGCCCGGCGACGCCGAGCGCGCGGCACGCGTGGTCGACGCGGCCAAGAAGGTTTCAGAAAAATACGTGGATTATCACACGGCACTGGCCGACGGATTCAAGATCTTCCATCCTGAAGTGCCGCAGAAGATCTATCACTTCACCAACTACGGCTACGCGATGGAAGCGCAGTTCAATTTCAATCCCGAACATCCCACGTCGCTGCTCTATGAAAAACATGGCGGCGAATACAAACTCGTGGGCGTGATGTACACCGCGCCCAAACGCTTCGGCGAGGATCAGCTCGATGAGCGCATTCCGCTCAGCGTCGCGCAATGGCACGAGCACGTGAACTTCTGCCTGGCTCCGCCGGATAAGCGGGGCGAAGGATTCCAGCCGCATCCGCAATTTGGATTGCGAGGGTCAATCGCCACGCGCGAGGCCTGCGACGGCGCTGGCGGCAGATTTATTCCTGTGGTCTTCAACTGGATGGTCCACGTCTATCCCTTCGAGAAGGATCAGGCTGCGATCTGGTCAGTGGAGCGGCAGCACGCCGATTAACTCGAGGTGGCTGCGTGTCGTGGTGTGAAAACGGTATGAATCCGCAGGTTCATCTGACGGCGGTCACGGTCAAGAGAAGAAACGAAATCCTCTGCGCATTCATCTCCCCGTCGTGCGCCCCTAAACACACTGCCAATTATTTGCTACCCAGCGCACGCTGAATACGTCCAATGTAATAACGCGCAACGCAAACTGCCGGCGGATGGAACTTCGCGCGGGCGGCTTGCGTATCAACAAAGAAAGGCCAGCAGGCTTACTGCTGGCTGAGGAAGCTTTGGAAATCGTTGCGGGGCTGGGATCTTCTCACGCTCGGTTTGGCGGCCCAGGTGAGAAAACCCCAAGCGGCAGCGCAAGCTTGTGGCTTGTCTGTTTGGCCCCGTCGTGAGCATTGTAGGCGATTGGCGCAGAAACACAAGCAGTTCTTGCGCTGATTGTGAGTCGGGCCGCCCCAGCCGATTTCCGACAGATGGTCGGGAAGGAGACGGAGCGATCATGAGATTTGCCACAGTATCGAAGAGTGTAATTGCGGGGTTGGCTCTCTTGCTGGCCTCGAGCGCATTTGCGGCCACGAAGGCTCACCTGATGCTGCAGAGTCCCACCCTGGTCAATGGAACACAGCTGAAGGCGGGTGATTACAAGCTGGAATGGGACGGCACCGGTCCCGATGTCGAAGTCAGCGTGATACAGGGCAAGAAAGTGCTGGCCAAAGTTCCGGCCAAGCTGGTTGACCTCAAAACCCGGGCGCAGCAGGATTCGGCGATCGTGAACACGAACCCCGACGGAACCCCGTCGCTGGCGGGGGTTCACTTCGCCGGCAAGAGCTTCGCTCTGGAACTACCCGAGTCGAGCGACGGTATGCAGTCAGGCTCGGCAAAGTAAGCTGCGACCTCGGTAATCGAAAATCCCACCCAACGAACATCACGTTGGGTGGGGCACCCGCATTCGCTTATCGAAGGGCAGACGAATGCGTCCGCCCCTACACAACCAAAATTCCCGCCTCACAAATAAAAAAGCCTCTCATTGCTGAGAGGCCTTTTCCTTGGGGGAGGGACTTAAGCCAGACGGCCTTGTCCCAGACAAGCTTTCGGAGCCTCGTGTTGCTTTCGAAGAAACTTCCGTAGGATGTCACCCACCCAACGAACACCGCGTTGCGTGGGGCACCCAACGTGTCTCGAACAAACTTACTTCGGTTGCTGCTGCGTATCGGCGGTTCCAGTCGAAGCCAGCTGATCGAGATCATTCTTCAACAGGCTGATGTCGACGCGGCCTCCGATCGTGTGCCGGGCATTCGCATTCTGATCGGGGCTGGGCGCGTTGCCCATGCCAACCAGATAAATACGGTAAATCGGAATGTCATGCGAAAGCACCAGATAGCGCACGACTGAGTCGGCCATCTTCTGCGACGCGGCGATGGCAGTCTGACCATGGCCGGAGGAGAATCCCTGGACTTCGAAGATGTAACCGTGCTGTCCTTTCACCGAGTCGGCCATCTGATCGATAGCGTCCTTGGCGGCCTTGCTCAGCATGGTCTGGCCGGGACGGAAACGGATTTCAGTCTGGTTCTGGGCCTTGTATTGATCGATATTGCCCACAACGTTTTCCACGGTCTGCACGCGAGCGGTTGCCTGCTGCGCGGTCTGCTGCGCCTGCGTAGCCTTGTTGCCGGCGTCGACCGCGTGCTGATCGGCCTGATCGGCTTTGTCGGAAGCCAGCTTGATGCCGGCCTGGGCGCGGTCGTCGGTATCTTTAATCTGCTTAGTGTTGGCGGAAGTCAGTTCATCGAGCTCGTTGATGCGGTCGCGGATGGGCTCGGTCTGGCGGCGTACATAAGTCTTGCGCGCGAACGGATTGAGATGTCCCCAGAAGCCCTCGCGCGAGGGCGGCGCCAGAGGCGCTTTGCCGGTCGCGGTCGCGTTGTCGGTGGCCGCGGGCTGAGACTGGGAGTTCTGATTTGAAGAGCTATTCTGCGCGAGCGCCGGAATCGCAAGCAGCGCGGCGAGCGGCAGGGCGATGACGAGACGTCTGTTCATAACAAGCTTCCTCCAATTATGGCGGAGAGATTGAGTTCCACTCCGGCACGCCATGCGTGCATGAAAACTGAATGCGTCCCCTTGAAAACTTGAAAAAGGCTAGCTGTTTGGCTAAGCCAAGCCTGCCGTTGACGCGACGGCGGGCACTTTCGGGCATCCCACACACCGGGAGCCACATCTTTTGCAGTACACCTTGGATGCCAAATCCAACGGAACGGGTAACCAGCTAAGTACCTGATATCCAAGAACATTGTAGCCGATGGGGTTACCCTCTGCCGGGCGGGCCCGGTAATTTTGTGCAAACCTGATATAAAAACTGCGTGCAATTTGCGGGAGGGTACCTACTACGCGACAACAATCGACATGGGGAAACTGGCGACAATTTCCGGGCTGGAGGGTAGGGTTGCTGGGCCTGGTAGCGGGCGTGAGTTGGGTCTCGGGTTGGGGTGTGGATCGCAGCGTCGGGGGCAACGAGTGGGTCTCGGGCACAGCTTCGGCGTCGATCCCGCGCGAGCGGCTTGACCAATATTCCGATCTGGCGGTCCAGTGGATGCAAGAGTACTTGCGCATCGATACTTCGAATCCTCCGGGCAACGAGATGCGGGCGGTCGAGTTTTACAAGAAGATCTTCGATCAGGAAGGAATCGAGAATCGCGAATTCGAATACGCGCCAGGACGAGGAGATTTGTGGGCGAGGATTCCTGCGAATTTACGGAGTTCCCACCCTTCGGCAAGCTCAGGGCAGGCTTTCTCCCAAAATCAGGTAGAAGTGGGGCACGCCACGCCTGACATGGGGCACCCCACGGCAAAGAAGAGACCGATTGTTCTGCTCAATCACATGGATGTGGTGACCAGCGATGCAGCGCAATGGCGAGTTCCTCCCTTCAGCGGGGAAATCAAAGACGGATACATATGGGGCCGGGGCGCACAGGACATGAAAGACGAAGGCCTGGCGCAACTGGTCGTCATGGTGATGCTGAAGCGCGAGAAAGTCGCGCTCGATCGCGATGTGATTTTTCTGGCGGTTGCCGATGAAGAAGTCGGCGACACGGGGACGGATTGGTTCATCACGCATGAACGCGATCTGCTGGAGGATGCCGAGTTCCTGATTAATGAGGGCGGCGAGAACCTGCTGGAAAACGGCAAGGTGAAGTACGTCGGTGTGGATGTAGGCGAGAAGACCACGTTCTGGCTGCACGTAGTGGCGCATGGACGGGCAGGGCACGCGTCGCGGCCGAATCCGGACTCGGCGCCGGACCGGCTGGTAAGGGCGCTGGACAAGATTATTGCGTATCGCACGCCACTGCGGGTTCTGCCTGTGGTCGACGAATTTCTGCGCGACATGGCTCCGTATGAACCGCCGGAGCGCGCGGCGTATTACCGAAATATCCGCAAAGCGATTGAGGACAAGAAATTCCGTGATGAGCTGGAGGGCGATGAGTCGCTGAACTTTCTGCTGCGCGACACGATTTCACTGACCATGCTGGGCGGCTCGGAGCAGACCAACGTGATTCCGGCGGAAGCGTGGGCGAATCTGGATGTGCGCATTTTGCCGGGAGGCGATCCCAAGGCGGTCCTGGAAGCGTTGCGGCAGGCGGTGAATGATCCGAATGTGACGATCGAGCCGCTGGAAACGAAGTTTCTGGTGGCCAATTATTCCGGGACGGACAACCCGCTGTATGCGGCGATTCGGGAGGTCGCGGCGAAATATTTTCCCGGAACGCCAGTCGTGCCGCACATCACCAGCGGATACACGGAAAATCAGCGGTACCGGCCGCTGGGGATGGTGGCGTACGGCTTCAATCCGTATACCGCGACGGATGAAGAGGGGAACACCGAGCACGGCAACGATGAGCGCATTCGCGTGGAGGAGGTGCGGCGGGGCCCGAGAATTTTGTTTGATGTGGTGGCCCAAGTGGCGGGGAAATAACTTCTTTTGGCCACGGATGAACGCGGATCAACACGGATTTACAAACCTGCTGTCCCTACACGATCATCTTCCGCAGTGTTTTTCGTATTGCTCGTAGATGAAGTTGTCGGTCATGCCGGCGATGTAATCGCAGACCACGCGCGTGAGCGACTCGCGTTCCTGCCTGGCTTTTTCCTGGTAATTGTGCGGAAGGGCGCTGGGATTATTCATCCAGAACGTGAACAGTTCGCGGACGACGCGCTCGGCGTCATCTTTTTCGTCGGCCAGAGAGGGACTGAAGTAAAGATTCTCGTAGAGAAATTCTTTGCTTTGCCTGCGCTCGGCATCGACGACGGGACTGAACGCTGCCAGTCGCTCGGGGAAACGGCGGACATCATCGAGCATGCGAATTCCGCTCTCGTTCAGGCGCTTCTGAGTGTTCCTGATTAAATCATCGACCATGCGGTTGAGCACACGCTTGAGCGTTTCGTTGAATTTCAGCTTGTCGGGTGCATCAGGATAGAGCCGCTCAACCTCGCGAAAGAAGCCGTCAAAAACCGGCACTCCGCGCCGAATCTGCTCGAGCGAGAGCAAGCGGGCTTCGTAGCCGTCGTCGAGATCGGCGGTGTTGTAGGCGATCTCGTCGGTCAGATCGATAAGCTGCGCTTCGAGCGGCGGCCGCTGATCGAGAAGATATTCGGCTAGCTCGGGATGGTCTTTCTCTGGACAGTCTTTCGGGTCGTAATCGCGCGAGTGCTTGATGATGCCCTCGCGGACTTCGAAGGTCAGATTCAGGCCGGAAAAGGCGGCGTAACGCTGCTCGAAATCCTCGACGATGCGGAGCGCGTGCAGGTTGTGGTCGAACGAGAGGCCGTGCCTGCGCATGGCGGCGTCGAGAGCCTTCTCCCCGGCGTGGCCAAATGGAGGATGGCCGATGTCATGCACGAGGGCGAGAGCCTCGGCAAGATCGGCGTTGAGGCCGAGGGCTCCGGCAATGGTGCGCGAAATTTGCGAAACCTCGAGCGTGTGGGTGAGGCGATTGCGGAAGTGATCGCTGAAGCGGCGCGTGAAAACCTGCGTCTTGGCTTCGAGCCGGCGGAAGGCGCGGGCGTGAATCACGCGGTCGCGATCGCGCTGGAAATCGTTGCGATAAGGATGCGGCGGCTCAGGAAAGCGGCGTCCGCGGGATTGCTCGACGTGCACCGCGTAGCCGGCCAACATGGTGCGAGTGTAGCAGAAGAGCAGTTACCAGTAGCCAGTGCCCAGAAAAACAGAAATGGGTGCCCCATGTCTCGCCGCCTTTGCGAGACATGGGAATCAGAGGTTTTCGTAGGGCAGGGATTTCATACACACAGGGCACGGAATCGAAATGGACGTGGAAGAGCGGCCCTTCAGGGCCGCGTCGATTCGGGCTCAAGTAAGCGGGCTTTAGCCCCTGAAGGAAGTGATCTACAATTCTCGGTTGTCCATTTTTTCCATTGGTGACTTTATGGCCTTCCCAATCACTCGCCTGCGCCGTCTGCGCCGTACTGCCGAACTTCGCAACCTGGTAGCCGAAACGCGGCTTACTCCGGATTCGTTTGTTTACCCGATGTTCGTGTGTCCCGGCGAAGGCATACGCAAGGAAGTCGGTTCCATGCCGGGCGTGTCAAACCTTTCGGTCGACGAAGCTGTGAAGGAAGCCGAGCAGGTTCACGCGCTGGGCATTCCATCCGTCATTCTGTTCGGTTTGCCGGAGAAAAAAGATGAAGTCGCCACCGGCGCGTGGGCCGATGACGGAATCGTGCAACAGGCGGCACGCGCGCTGAAGCGCGAAGTCCCTGGCTTGATTCTGATGGGCGATGTCTGCTTGTGCGAATACATGTCACACGGCCATTGCGGGATCGTGAAGGCCGCGCCCGCAGCGAAATCCCTGGGAGCGGCCGCGCGAGCGGTTGTCGTCGGGAAAAATGCGGCAGAGAAACAGAAGATCCTGAAGAAGGCCGCCGATCG